>CAVJDC010000019.1:9181-22541 GCA_963648085.1 Anaerovoracaceae bacterium | reverse complement strand
CTCATTATTTTTTCAATTCATTATTTTTTAGCTCGCTATTTTTTCAATTCATTATTTTTTAGCTCACTATTTTTAGTTCATTATTTTTCAGTTCGTTATTTTTTAGCTCATTTCTGCATTTTATTATTCCGCTACAGGAATGTTTTTAAGCTGAGGACCTGCTTGATAATTTTCTATTCTGAAATCCTCGAGTCTAAATTCGTAAAAATCTTTGATATCAGGGTTCATCACGAATTTTGGTGCAGGATACTGTGTGCGTTCTATAAGCTCTTCTACGAGAGGAACGTGCTTGTCATAAATATGTGCGTCTGCAATAACATGAACAAGCTCACCTACCTCAAATCCGCAAACCTGAGCAAGCATGTGAACTAGAACAGCATACTGTACTACATTCCAGTTGTTTGCAACGAGTACATCCTGAGATCTCTGGCTGAGAATAGCATTGAGTCTGTTCTCTGTCACATTGAATGTCATGCCATAAGCACACGGTTCAAGTCCCATTTCCATGAGATCGTCAAAATTATATATATTTGTCATAATGCGTCTGCTTGCTGGTGTATTCTTTAACTGCCATATCACATTGTCAACCTGATCCATTATGCCCTGACGAAATCTGTATTTCTTTCCAAGCTGATAACCATAGGCCTTACCGATTGTGTTGTCTTCACCAGCCCAAGCATCCCAGATGTGGCTGTTTAGCTTTGTAATATCATTTGTCTTCTTTTGCCAGATCCAGAGGATTTCGTCTATTGCATTCTTCCATCCTGTAGGTCTGAGTGTGATTATAGGAAATTCCTTTGACAGATCATATCTGTTTACAACACCAAAGCGCTTGATAGTATATGCATTTGTGCCGTCTTCCCATTTTGCTCTCACATCCTGACCCTTAGTCGAACATCCATTATCAAGAATGTCTCTGCACATATTTACAAATATTGTATCTGCTCTGCTCACTTTTATCCTCCCTCATGATTCACTTGTTGTTATCTGTATATAATTTATATTCCCTGCATCTGTAGGTGGGTCCATTCACAACTTTCAGTGTCTTGTTATCATCTCTCACCGAGACCAACTGAAGAATTGTACTGTAGACAAAACTGCGCTATTCCAGCTTTAGTCTGTCATTTTCGCTTTGTCTCAATCTCACTAGCTTCGATTATCTCAAAGGTTCTTTTGATAAGCTCATGCTCTCTGTCGGTGTCACCCGACAGATTTGCATATCCGATCAATGCCTCAAATCCTGTCGCAAGCTTGTAGGTGTTTATATCTACATTGTGTGGCATCGATGTAATCTTGTGATTTCTGCCGCGCCTGACTACAGACCTTTCGTCATCTGTCAATTCATCATGCAGCTGCCTTACGGCCTCGGCCTGCGCCTCGGCCCTTACATACACAACTGCTGCCTTGTGAAGTCTGTCGGGCTTTAACAAGCCCTTCTGAAACACATGTCTGCGCACATATTGCTCATAAACTGCATCTCCGATATATGCAAGAACTGCAGTGCTTACTTGCGATATTTTTCTTTTCTCATCATCCATGCCCTAGACCTGCCATTTCATGCATCCACGCTAAAATCTATAATTTCTACTCTAAAATCCATAATTTCTGCTATCCGCGCCTTGGACCTACCATTTTCTCCGGACGTACATACTCATCAAATTCTGCTTCCGTCAAAAGACCGCTTGCCACTGCCGCTTCTTTCAAAGACGTCCCTTCCGCATAAGCCTTTTTCGCAATCGCAGCAGCATTTTCATATCCGATATATGGATTTAGTGCTGTTACGAGCATGAGTGATTTGCTTAAGTTTTCTGCAATTCTTTCGCGATTTGGCTCGATTCCTGCTGCACAATTTTTATTAAATGAATCTATGCTGTCTGAAAGCAGATGCACTGACTGCAGGAAATTGTATGCAATTACCGGCATAAATACATTCAGCTGAAAGTTCCCTTGCGATGCCGCAAATCCGATTGTCGCATCATTTCCCATTACCTGAACTGCAACCATCGTCACAGCTTCACACTGAGTCGGATTCACCTTACCTGGCATAATGGAGCTGCCTGGTTCGTTTTCTGGAATTTTTAACTCGCCTATTCCGCATCTTGGCCCTGAAGAAAGCCATCTCACATCATTTGCTATCTTCATCATATCTGCAGCAAGTGCTTTCATTGCACCATGGACAAAGACTATCTGATCCTTTGATGTAAGTGCGTGGAATTTGTTTGGGGCAGTCGTGAATTGTGTCCCTGTAAGTGCAGTAATGATCTCTGCAGCCATTGCTCCAAATGCCTCGTGAGAGTTTAGTCCTGTTCCGACTGCTGTGCCTCCGAGTGCAAGCTCTCTAAGGCTGTCTGAAGCTGTTTTTATGAATTCCTTGTCTTTTTTTAACATCTGTGACCAACCGCTTATCTCCTGACCGAGAGTCAGCGGGGTGGCATCCTGAAGATGAGTTCTTCCTGTCTTTATGATGTCCGCATAATTTGCGGAGAGTCTGTCAAATGTTGATATCAGCCTGTCTATTGATGGTATAAGATGCGTCTCGACGCTCAGAAGCGCAGCTATGTGCATGGCTGTAGGGAATGTGTCATTTGAGCTTTGCGAGCAGTTTACATGATTGTTTGGATGAATTTCAAGTCCTTCAGGTGCAAATTCCTTCGCACGATTGGCTATCACTTCATTTACATTCATATTTGACTGTGTTCCGCTCCCCGTCTGCCACACTGCAAGGGGGAAATTCCCCTCAAGCTTGCCCATGATTAATTCATCGCAGACAAAATCTATGATATTTCCGCGTTCTCTGTCGAGCATGCCAAGCTCCATATTTGCAAGAGCAGCGGCCTTTTTGAGAATGCCAAAAGCTTTTATGATGTCACGAGGCATCTTTTCTGTGCCAATCTGAAAATTCATAAGGCTTCTCTGTGTCTGTGCACCCCAATATTTGTCAGCCGGAACCTGTACCTCGCCCATAGTGTCATGCTCTATTCGGAAGGCTCCTGGATTTTCACTCTGAGAAGTCATCGATTCATCACTCGGAACTACACTCAAGCCGACACTCGATCCAACATGCGAACCCACACTCGAACCGATACTCGAACCGATACTCGAATCAGCTTGTGAACCCACGCTTGAGCCAACACTCGATCCAACATGCGAACCCACACTCGAACCGATACTCGAATCAGCTTGTGAACCCACGCTTGAGCCAACACTCGAACCCATGCTCGTGCTCGAACCAATACCCAGATTGATATCCTGATTGATATTCGGATTGGCGCCCAAATCAGAATCTTCAATTTTTTCTCCCGACTCAGCGTCCATTTCTCCCGACTCAGCGTCCATCCACGCTTCCATCTCAGCAAATGCAGCTTCATATTGGCTAAATTCAGTTGCATAACTATACATAGCCTGAGCTTCACGCATAATTTCTTCAGGAGTCATAGGTTTAAAGCTCCCTCTTTCTGCAAGCTTTTCCATCTCTGCATCAAGTTCATCAAGCGCCGCAGCTATCTTTTTTTCATCTTGCGCCGCAGCTATCTTTTTTTCATCCTGCGCAAATACTTTGTTTTCTAATCCTTTTTTATTTTCAGAATCGTTCATGATTTATCCTTTATTTTCCTTGATCAAAATACCTAGATCCTTGCGATACCGCTCTTTACTGCCTCTTCAGCTACAGCCTTCGCTACAGCCTTTACAACCTCTGGATTAAATGCATCAGGGAGTACGTAGTCAGCAGTCATTTCTTCTTCTGTGATAACGGATGCCAATGCATATGCAGCAGCAACTTTCATTTCTTCAGTAATGTCGGACGCCCTCACATCAAGAGCACCTCTAAAAATGCCTGGGAAGCATAGAGCATTATTTACCTGATTTGGAAAATCACTTCTGCCTGTGCCCACAACCGCTGCACCTGCCGCCTTTGCCTCGTCTGGCATGATTTCAGGAACAGGATTCGACATAGCAAAAATAATAGGATCCTTCGCCATGCTTCTGACCATATCTTGTGAGATAACGCCTGGCTTTGAAACTCCAATCATGACATCTGCCCCCTTAAGAGCATCTGCTACAGTTCCTCTGAGACCATCCTTATTTGTAATGAGTGCCATTTCCTGCTGCGGTGCTGTATTTGTAGGGGCTCCGTCGTAGATAATGCCCTTGCTGTTGCACATGATGATATCGCCAAAGCCAATTCTCATCAGCATCTTTGCAATTGAAATGCCAGCGGCACCTGCACCATTTATGACAATCTTAAGCTCGCCCATCTTCTTTCCTGTGAATTTTACAGCATTAAGCAAACCAGCAGCAGTAATGATAGCTGTGCCGTGCTGGTCATCATGAAATACTGGGATGTCACATTCTTCGATCAATCTTTTTTCTATTTCAAAGCATCTAGGTGCTGAAATGTCTTCAAGATTGATTCCGCCAAAGCTTTTCGAAATATTCTTGACAGTTTCAACTATTACATCTGGATCCTTTGAATCTATACAGATAGGAAAAGCATCTATATCTGCAAAGCGCTTAAAAATAGCGCATTTACCTTCCATTACCGGCATACCTGCCGACGGTCCTATGTCACCGAGGCCAAGCACAGCAGTGCCGTCTGTAACTACTGCAACGAGATTGCCCTTTCTAGTATACTCATAGGCAAGTGACTCATCCTTCGCTACTTCGAGGCATGCAGCAGCTACGCCTGGTGTATAAGCTACAGCAAGCTGGTCTTTATTTTCGATTTCGGCGCGTGAAATCACTTCGATTTTTCCACACCATTCCTTATGTTTTTGTAATGAAAGTTCGTTGATATCCATGTTTTTCCTCTCTTTTTTTATTTTTCTTTATTTTCCTTATTGCTTATCTATTTTGGGCAACATTTTATCTCTTTTTTGGGGTAACTATCCCAACTTAATAATGTCTGAGACTCTTGCAGCGCTTCGACTGCAAGCATCATTATTTTACTTTTCGCGATTTTCAGCCTTGCTATGCTCAGTCTGACCTTTTTCACTTTCGCGATTTTCAGCCTTGCTATGCTTAGCATCACCATTTTTATTTTCGTGGCTTTCGGATTTTCTATTTTTCAATTCAGACGAGACACCCTTCATCTTCTTGTAAGCAGCTTTCCCAAGAAGGGCTGCATATTTTTTAAACTTTGCATTTAGTGATTGTTCTTCAGCATCAGCAATCCTGCCATCGCTGGCATTTGCTCTGCTGTCACCGTGACTGGCATTTTCGCCATTTCTTTCTTTGTTTCTAATGCTGCTCGACCCATTGTATTTGTCGTCATTCGATTTAGTGTCGCCAAGACTAGCATCTGCAGCTTCATCTTTGCAATCATCTGTGCTTTTCATTTCACGTCTGTCACTTCCACTGCGAGCCACTGCATCAGAGCTTTGATCTTCTTCGTGTTGATATTCTTCACTATCTGTATTCTCGTCATCCATAAATGAATCGTCATAAACAGGCTGATGAGTCACCGGATCAAGCGCCGGTACACCGATAAAGTCATCCGTCTCATATGGCAGCCTGCGTTTTCTGAGATTGCGCTCGGCATTGCGGCTGACAAACATATAAATCGTCGCAAATACAGGCACTGCAAACAGCAGCCCCGCAAATCCAAACAATCCGCCACCCACAAGAATTGAGAATAGAACCCAAAAGCTTGGCAGGCCCGTCGTGTTTCCCAAAGCACGCGGTTTGATGACATTCCCGTCTAATTGCTGCAATATAAAGATAAATACCGTCAGTATAATAGCTTTCTTGAGTGAACCGTCCATAAGCACAAGAAGTATGCTCGGAATTGCCCCGATAAATGGTCCAAAGAAAGGAATGATATTTGTCACTCCGACTATTACACTTATCAGCAATACATATGGCATATTGAGAAACGGCAGCACTATAAAACAAAGCAGTCCCACAATAAGTGAATCAAGCAAGTTTCCGCTGATATATCCAGCAAAAATCCCATGTACTCTTCTCGCATCTGCGATAAGATTGTTTGCTGTCTTTGTCGACATTCTGCTGTAAACAATCTTCTTTGCCTGAGCGCTGAGTCTTTCCTTGCCTAAAAGCATATAGATGCAAACGATCATCCCTATTATCAGATCAAATAAGAATCCTGCTGCATTTATAATTTTCGTAGTAACGGTTGTCAGAGCATTTGAAAAATTCGGAAGCAGCTTGTCTGTAATAACTTCATTTAGCATGCTTTCTGCATTTTCAAGCACCTGCCGTGCATATCGCATGAGCTGAGGGTTGTTTTTAAGAAGCGCATTTACTTTCTCTATGAGCAGATCCCATTTAGTAGGAATCATCGTCGAAATAGTTATCACGCTCTTAAGAATCTGTGGAACGACAATGATCACAAATCCAAAAACAACAGTCAGCAGAAGAAGCATCGAAACAATCACAGAAATTCCTGACGCCAATCTGCGTGCAGTCTTCTCCTTCATCTTTTTGCTTAGGAGCGCACGAAGTCTGACATTGATACCATTATAAATAGGCAGCAGAAGATATGCCATGACAATGCCAAGAATGAAAGGCAGCATTACTGAAATAATTTCACCCAGTCCTACCTTCAGAGCAGGTATTCTTGTCATGATCAGATAAAATAATATACTCAGACATATGACAATCAATGCCGTAAGGCCCCATGATTTATTTTCATCTGTCAGTTTTATACGCTTTTTTCCCATTTTGCTCTTTAATCTCCCCTTTGCCGACAACTAAAACTTCTTTAAACAATTCCTTTGCAATTGTGCTTATAGCTTTACCACACGCGGACCCTGCGGAGTGTCCTCAACTGCTAATCCTTGTGCCTTGAGTATATCCCTGATTTCGTCTGCACGTGCAAAATTCTTTTCCTTGCGGGCAGCCTGGCGTTCTTCGACAAGAGCCATTATCTCGTCAGAAATTCCATCGCTGTCTGATTCCTCATCAGCAAGAATTCCAAGTACGCCTGTAAGCTCCCCTAGAAGTGCAAGGCACCCCTCAGCAAACTTCTTCGAAGCGCCATCCTTTACAGCTGTATTCACATCACGGATCAGCTCAAATATCACACTGATAGCATCTGCGGTATTTAGATCATCGTCCATAGCTTCATTGAACTTACTCTTGTAATCTGCAAGCTTTTCAAGCTGAGCCTTTTCGTCATCAGTCATGTCTTCTGAACCATTGTGAGCGAGATGCTGGAGATTTTGCTTTGCATTGTGCATGCGTGCAAGAGCATTTCTTGACTGCAGCATAAGCTCTTCACTGAAATTTATAGGACTTCTGTAATGACCGCTGAGCAGGAAGTAACGGATTTCTTCTCCTGTGTATTCCTTGAGAATATCCCTTACAGTAAAGAAGTTGCCCTTAGACTTAGACATCTTTTCATTATTTATAGTAATATACGCATTGTGCATCCAATAATTTGAGAATTTCTTTCCCGTATATGCTTCAGTCTGTGCTATCTCATTTTCGTGATGCGGAAATGCCAGATCCTGACCGCCGCCGTGAATATCTATAGTCTCGCCGAGATATTTGTTTGACATGGCAGAGCACTCAATGTGCCAGCCCGGTCTTCCCATCCCCCAAGGGCTTTCCCATGCAGGTTCATTTTCTTCTTTTCTGGCCTTCCAGAGAGCAAAATCAAGAGGGTCTTCCTTTCTCTCATCTACACTGATACGTGCCCCTGATTCAAGATCCTCTATATTTTGACCCGAAAGCTTACCATATCCTTCGAACTTCCTCGTGCGATAATAAACGTCACCATCTACAGCATATGCAAATCCCTTTTCCTCAAGAGCCTTCACAAAGGCAATGATTTCATCCATATTTTCTGTAACCTTCGGATGAACAGTCGCTCTCATAAGATTCAGTGCATCTGCATCAGCAAAATATTCCTTTATATACTTCTCACTGACTTCACTTGCACTTATGCCCTCTTCATAAGATCTCTTTATAATCTTGTCATCTACATCAGTAAAATTCTGGATAAATCTTACCTTCTTACCTCTGTACTCGAGATAACGACGCATAGTGTCAAAAACTACGGCAGGACGCGCATTGCCGATATGTATAAAATTGTACACGGTAGGACCACAAACGTACATCTTGATTTCATTTTCGTCAATTGGTACAAGTTCTTCCTTCTTACGTGTCATAGTATTGTAAATCTTCACTGTTTTTTTCTCCTTCACAAAGTCATAATAATATAATTATATGCTAAATTCGCTTAAGTAACAACTATTATTTGAAGTGAAAGCTGTTATGAAAAATCGAGTATAAATTGTGTATGACGCAGCATTATGGCACGGCATTATGACGCGGCATTATGACACGGCATTATGATGCGGCATTATAACACGGCATTATGACGCGGCTTTATGGCAAATTTCGTATATCAGGTCTTATTTAAAGTTATGGCAATAGTGGAGTTTTAAAAAATAAGATAGCGGCCAGCCGCAAGGTGTTAAAATCTATGTAAGTGAAAAAACTTAAATTTACAGTGTTTCATATTACTAAAAAGCATGATAACATATTAGGTGAATCAAATATTGGTAAATGAGATTTTTAATGTCTTTTTTAAGTCTTTTTTTAAGTCTTTTCAGGAGGAAAATCATGAGTATTACAGAATTAAAGCCTATTAAGGAAGGAAAGGTTAGGGAAATTTACGACAATGGCGACAGCCTCATAATGGTAGCTACGGACCGTATCAGCTGCTTTGATGTTATCCTTAAGAATGTCATCGCAAAGAAAGGTACAGTTCTCACACAGATGTCAAAATTTTGGTTTGATATGACAAAGGATATCGTTCCAAATCACATGATTTCTACGGACGTTCAGGACATGCCCGAATATTTTCGCCAGCCTAAATTTGACGGAAACAGCATGATGTGCCGCAAGCTAGACATGTTCCCTGTGGAATGTATCGTACGCGGATATATCACAGGAAGCGGCTGGGAAAGCTATAAGAAGGATGGTACAGTATGCGGAATAACTCTTCCTGAGGGACTTCAGGAATCAGATAAGCTCCCCGAACCGATTTACACACCTTCCACAAAGGCAGAGATTGGCGACCACGACGAAAATATTTCTTATGAGCAGAGCATCGCTCATCTTGAAAAATACTTCCCTGGCAAAGGCAAGGAATATGCTGAAAAGCTCAGAGATCTGACGATCGCACTCTACAAGAAGTGTGCCGACTACGCTCTTGGGCAGGGCATTATCATAGCTGATACAAAATTCGAATTTGGATTGGACGAAGAAGGCAATATCGTCCTTGGCGATGAGATGCTTACTCCAGACAGCTCTCGTTTCTGGCCGGCTGAAGGATATACTCCAGGAAAGTCGCAGCCTTCTTTTGATAAGCAGTTCGCGCGTGACTGGCTGAAAGCAAATCCTGACAACGACTGGACTCTTCCTGAGGATGTAGAAGAAAAAACTATAGGAAAGTATCTCCAAGGCTTCGAGCTCATCACAGGTCATAAGCTTGTATAAAGCTGACATAATTTATCATTTTTTCTGTTGGATTTCGATGAGAGACTACATAAGGCCTGCCGCGTTGACGAATCTTAAACGTCAATGCGGCAGGCCCGTTATTTTTTTAAATATATCTTGATTCCCCGAGACAAACGTGAGGGATCACATTTTCAAACCAAAAGAATATTAGTCTTCGATATCTTCTACACGAACTGATTTCATAACCTGATCATGAAGCGGCTTATTCATAGAATTTGAAGTCTGCCAAACGATATCATCAGCAACCTCCATGCCTTCAAGAATCTTGCCAAATGCCGCATACTCACCGTTGAGATGCGGAGCGTCAGCTACCATGATAAAGAACTGTGAGCTTGCTGAGTTTGGCATCATAGAGCGAGCCATAGACATTACACCTCTTGTATGCTTGAGAGTGTTTTTGAAGCCGTTTGAGGCGAATTCTCCAGGAATCTTTTTTTCTGAACCACCTGTTCCATTGCCAAGAGGGTCACCGCCCTGAATCATGAAATCAGGAATTACTCTGTGGAAGATAAGTCCGTCATAAAAACCGCTATTTGCAAGCTCTTCAAAATTTGCCACTGTGATAGGAGCTACATCTGGATAAAGCTCGCCTGTCATGATACCGCCATTTTCCATTTCAATTGTTACTTTTTTCATTTTCGTTTTCCTCCTTAATTTCTGCTTGACTTTTTATTTGCAGACTTTATTTTCACAAACTGCTTAACGCCACCGAAATGCTACCGAAATATTAATTTCGATCTGATTAGTGTGCAAGTCCTTCTGACACGTAAGCTGCAGCAGCCAAAATCGCTTCGTCAGCTGTCTTTTCTTCCATGTCACCACCTGCTCTGAGTTTGTACTCAACAAGACCTTCGCCAGCCTTCTTTCCTACAGTGATTCTTACAGGAATACCGATGAGGTCTGCATCCTTGAACTTCACGCCAGGACGCTCATCCCTGTCATCAACGATAACCTCGATACCCTTAGCCTCCAGCTCAGCTTCAATCTTTTCGGCAAGAGCCATCTGCTCTTCATCCTTTGCCTTTACTACTGTAATAATGACATGATAAGGAGCAACTGAAACAGGCCACATGATGCCATTGTCATCATGATACTGTTCTACGATAGCAGCCATAGTTCTCGTAACTCCGATTCCATAGCAGCCCATGAGCATATCATGCTCCTTCATATTTTCGTCCTTAAATACTGCCTTCATAGGTGCGCTATACTTTGTACCGAGCTTAAATACCTGCCCTACTTCGATACCTCTTGTAAACTTCACAGGTGCTCCGCACTTAGGGCAAGGATCGCCTTCCTTGATCATCTTGATATTTGTAACGATATCTGCAGTATAATCTCTGCCATAATTTACATTCTTTATATGATAATCCGCCTTGTTTGCGCCTGCACACAGATTCTTTAGCCCTACAAGCTCACTGTCTGCAATTACAGTGCAGTTTTTCAGCCCCACAGGACCCGTAAAGCCACCTACACAGCCAGTCGCTGCGCTCATCTTCGCTTCATCCGCAAATGCGATAGCATGCTCAGGAATATCAAGGGCATTTACTATCTTGATCATATTTGCCTCTCGGTCTCCTCTTACGAATGCTGCAACATATCCTGTCACATTGAAATCATCATCATAAGTCTCATAAAGGAGTGCCTTTATAGTCTTTTCCTTAGGCAGACCAAGATATTCTGCAACGGCATCTATTGTCTTTGTGCCTGGAGTATTTACCTCTTCCATAGGAAGCTCTTCTTCGTCTGACGAAGGAGCATCTACGCATTCTGCTCTCTCATCTGTAGCAGCCATATCGCACTTTTCACAATATACAATCTGGCTTTCGCCATTTTCTGCAAGCGCAGTAAATTCGTGAGAAGCATTTCCGCCAATCGCACCCGAATCAGCTTCTACAGGTCTAAATACAAGACCGCAGCGTGTAAATATTCTTGAATATGCATCGTACATGATCTGATAGCTTTCATCAAGGCTCTCTTGATCTCTATTGAAAGAATATGCATCCTTCATGATAAATTCACGGCTTCTCATGAGCCCAAAACGAGGACGTGCTTCATCTCTGTACTTCGTCTGAATTTGATAGAGAATAATAGGAAGCTGCCTGTAAGAGCTTACTTCATTTCTGACAATATCAGTGAAAATTTCTTCATGCGTAGGTCCAAGGCAAAACTCTCTATCATTTCTGTCCTTTAATCTCCACATTTCTGGACCATAAGCACCCCATCTTCCAGACTCCTGCCAAAGCTCAGCTGGCTGAAGTGCCGACATGAGAATTTCCTGTGCACCAGAGGCATCCATTTCTTCTCTTACAATATTTTCCACTTTCCTCAGAACCCTGCTGCCAAGCGGCATAAATCCATATACACCAGATACAAGCTTGCGGATAATGCCAGCTCTCAGCATATATATGTGGCTTGGAAGTACTGCTTCAGCAGGTACCTCCCTAAGTGTTCTGAAATACATTTTTGACATCTTCATGTCTATTTTTCCTCCTCATATACTCAAGTATTTTTATTAAAAATTCAAAGTTTTTCATTTTATCGAGGCCGCCGCATGCGATGCTATGCCTTCCTTTCGGCCTTCAAAGCCTAAGTGCTCTGTCGTCGTGCCCTTGATATTCACCTGAATGACATCTATACCTAGCGTCGAAGCAATATTCTCACGCATCTTATCGATGAATGGTGCGATCTTCGGCTCCTGCGCTATGACAACAGCATCAATGTTCACAATATCATATCCTTGTGATTTTAGCAGATTTCCTGTATGATCGAGCAGCTTCAGACTGCTGATCCCCTTGTACCTGTCATCACTATCCGGGAAGTGTCTTCCTATGTCACCAAGTGCAGCTGCCCCCAAAAGAGCATCCATTATGGCATGAACCAAAACGTCCGCATCGGAATGCCCAGCAAGTCCTCGTTCATAAGGTATATGCACCCCTCCAAGAATGAGATCCCTGCCTTCTGTAAAAGCGTGCACATCATACCCGATTCCAATATGTGGAACTATAAATCTGCTCGGCACGTCGCTGCCTGATATATTGTCATTTTTCTTAATCATAAGCAAAGCCCTCTCGACATCATCAGGTGTGGTGATCTTGATATTGCTCGGCTGATCGTCAACTATTACAACGTCAAATCCACACGCCTCCACAACAGAGGCATCATCAGTAATGCCCGAAAATGGATCCTTTTCAGAGCGACTCGCAATCGTTTGATACGCTTTGCGAATCAAACTAGCACGAAATCCTTGCGGCGTATGAATAGCGCGCAGAGACTCACGTCTCGGAGTACTGCTCACCTTCATATTTTCCACAATTTTGATAGTATCAACGACATTTGTCCCAGGCACAGCTGCCCCAAACATATCAGCAGCTTCTATTATATCACCAATCAGCTCCGATGTCACAAAAGGTCTTGCTCCATCATGAATCAATATTAGGTCAGAATCCCGGCTAACTGAATCAAGCGCCTTCATCACAGAATAATAACGTTCATCGCCGCCAGCGACTACAGATGATACCTTTGAAAAGCTGTATTTTTCAACTATGTCAAGCCGGCACCTCATCTCTTCGCCTTTTTTTACGGAAATGACAATCTCGTCCACAGCCTCATGCATCTGAAAAGCTTTTACAGACCTCGCCAAAACAGGCATCCCGTCAAGCTCTATATACTGTTTGTCTAGGCCGCCCATTCTCCTCGAAGAACCGGCAGCTGCAATTATAACTGCAACTTTTTTGTTATTATACATTATAATACTCCGAAATCACCATAATACTCCGAAATCACCGAGAACTAAACTTCGCCACTGAAGCCGCTGCACACTAACATGAATCTCTTGAATCGCCATGCACCTATCTTCGCCACTGAAGCCGCT
>CAVJDC010000019.1:0-9152 GCA_963648085.1 Anaerovoracaceae bacterium | reverse complement strand
ATGCACCTATCTTAGTCCCCGAAACCGCCTCTCACTAACATGAATCTCTTGAATCGCCATGCACCTATCTTAGTCCCCGAAACCGCCTCTCACTAACATGAATCTCTTGAATCTATATGCACTTACTTTCGTCTCGGAAACAGCCACGCATTAATCTTTGACTCCGCAATAGCCATTCATCAAGCTTTACTCTGTATCTTCTGGCTTAACGAAAATCATCCTGCCTGCCGATGTCTGAAGCACACTAGTAACGACAGCCGTAATGCTCTTGCCAATAAGCTTTATGCCATCTTCAACTACGACCATAGTCCCATCATCAAGATAAGCAAGAGCCTGACCATTTTCCTTACCTTCACGTACAGGCGTAAGTATCATCTCTTCACCTGGCAGCACTACAGGCTTAAGAGTATTTGCTAGTTCATTTATATTTAGAACTGGGACACCCTTGATCCCTGCCACTTTATTCAGATTGAAATCATTGGTCACGACCTTGCCATTTAGATTTTCAGCAAGCTGCAGAAGCTTTGCATCGACTTCCTTTATGGCATTCAGAGACTTGTCTGAGTTTGTATTCACAATCTCCACGCCGTATTTTTCCTGAATTCGATTTAGTACATCGAGACCTCTTCTGCCGCGTTTTCTTTTAAGAGAATCCGCCGAGTCCGCAATATGCCTAAGCTCGTCAAGCACAAATTCTGGTATCACGATAGGACCCTCGATAAATCCTGTATTCATGATGTCATCTATTCGCCCATCTATAATAACACTCGTATCAAGAACCTTAGGGGAAGCCTTTGCCCCGCCCTTGACCTTCGAAACTGATTTCGTCGCCTTATTTGAAGGAATCGACTTTATGAATGCTATTATCTCAGGTGCTTTCCTTATAGCCAAGCGCAGTCCAAGATAACCAAAAACTGTATAAACTATTATAGAAAGTACTACACTAAGAACAGGAATGCCTACATTTCGCCATAGCCCGCTTATGAGAAATGCTATCAAAAGACCTATCACTAATCCAGCCGTTCCGAAACCAAGCTCAGAAAGCGGCATCCTGCCAAGCTTCAATTCTATATCTTTAATGAATTTTTCACTGCCCTTCTGAGCCTTCGGCGCAAATATAAAAAATATGATTCCAAATATGATGACACAGGCACATCCCACAGCCAGCCTCGCATTTGCAGGCAACACAGGAATTGCCGGCACCAGTCGTGCAATTAATGTATACAAGAAAAACAAACATGTACCGCAAAGCATCCCTATAAGAGTAAAAATCCATCTGAAGAATTTTTCAAACATATCTTCCACCTCCTTTCATATAAAAACATAGTAGAGCACTGCATCAGGGTGTATATAACTATACAGAATATATTATACAATCTATATTTCTGCCGCGTCAATGACAAATCTATTGCAATTTCTTGCAAATACGTTTACAGTACAGCTTAGCATCAGTTCTCCTACAGTACAGCTTAGCATCAGTTCTCCTACAGTACAGCTTAACATCAGCTCTCCTACAGTACAGCTTAACATCAGTTCCCCAATAGCTGTATATGCTGTTCTGATCAAGAGAGCTTGTCAGTGCTTTGCTGCGTCTTTTATGCCATGGCAAATAGATCAATGCCGGAGATAAAATTGTAATCATCCCAAATTAAAAAAATGATGAAAAAAAACTGCAGGTCTTCACCTGCAGCAATCATTTTTTATACAACTATTTGCTCGATGTGATATCCTACATGACTATATCATGAGAATATGACAATCAGATGTAACATTTCAGATGACTATATCATGAGAATATGACGATTAGATGTAACACTCCGCATGACTGTGTCATGAGAATATGACGATTAATAGTCAAAGCTAAACTTTCAAAGAGAAGCTTTCGCAGCTTCCTTAGTTTCCATAGTTTCCGCAGCTTCCACCGCTCCCGTACATTCTTCGCCAAAAATCGCACTCTTCACTTCATCTGCAGCTTCTTCTGACGAGATGCTTTTTGCAATAACAATCTCACTTATAAGCAAATTCTTTGCAGTCGTCATCATCTTCTTTTCCCCTGTAGAAAGCTTCTTTTGGCTATTTGATCTCATAAGATTCCTCACAACCTCAGCAACCTGAAGAATGTCGCCAGTCTTGAGCTTATCCATATTTTCTCTATTTCGCTTATTCCAATTTGACGGCATAGGCGTAGCTTCTGCTGCAAGAATCTCATAAACTGATTTCACAGCCTCATCGCCTGCAATGTCTCGCAAGCCCACCTTATCAGCAGAATCAATCGGCACCATGAGCTGCATCTCACCGTGATAAGGACGAAGAATATAATACTTTCTAGCCTCATCATCTATAATATGCTCTTCAATGCTCACCACAACGCATGCTCCGTGCATCGGATAAGCAACGTTTTCTCCTATGCTGTACATTTTTACAACCTCCCAATATAATTAAATTATACAGCAAGTTTTTCATCTCGTCAAACATGAAATTTTAATAATACTTTATATACATAGATATGTCAACTACATGGCCACATGTTTTTTATATTTTTTATGTTTATCATATTTTTGCACTGTCAAATCCCCTATCGGCTTCAATCATCTACCCTATCGACTTCAATCATCTACCCTATCGACTTCAATCATCTACCCTATCGGCTTCGATCAAACCACCCTATCAGCTTCAATTAAGGTTAGCCTGCAAATCGCATCAGCATAGTGGCAACCTGAGCTCTTGTAGCTGTATTTCCTGGCCTTATCATACTTATCGTGCCATCTGTCATTCCTGATATCACGCCGCGTCCTACTGCCCATTTTACAGCAGGCTGCGCCCATTCGCTTACAAATGCCGCGTCGCTATAAGCTCTTAGTGTTTCGGTGCTGCTTACGTCCTCACCCTTGTACTGAGCATATCTATAAATCATAGCTGCTATCTGTTCTCTCGTCACATAAGACATCGGAGCGAAGCTGTCTGCTGTTACTCCATTTACAATGCCATTTTGTGATGCCCATTTTACAGCTGTCGCATACCACTGATCTGATGAAACATCGGCGAAATCTGTACCTCCTGTCACAGCAGAACTTCCATCAAGTCTCCACAGCACTGTCACGAGCATAGCTCTATTCATGCCGCCCTGAGGTGAGAACATACCATTGCCTGTACCATTAAAAAGTCCCTTTTCTGTAACATACTTTACTGCGCTGCTAAACCAGTCACTGTCTTTTACATCATCAAATACGAGACTGCCATTCTGTGTATCGTCATTCGTTCCAGGAGTCTTATCCTGATCAGTCGAAGGATCTGTACTATTGTCAGGATTTTCAGGTGTTGTTGTTTCACCGTTATCTCCTCCATTTGAAGGATTTTTATCGTCATTCTTCCCATCATTTGTGCCGTCACTTGAAGAATCATCTTTATTATTTACAACTGTGACTATGACATCATTTGTGCTGCAGTCCAAATTTCCACCAAAAATAGTTCCCATAGCTGCTCTTTGACATTTTATGGCAGCAGCTCCTATTTTGTCAGCCCTGAAAGTAAGTGTCACAAGCTTCGATGGATTGTCCCATTCAAGACCTTCGAAATTTGGAGATAAAATCGATACTGTAAATGCTGTCCGCCCATTTTGATCTGCATTCTCCTTCACCATATACGTCACGCCTCTGCCGTCTTCTTTGTCGAGCTGAGGATGAGATGTCAATGTAAAGAATGTCGGATCATACATCAGCGTGTATTCCGCTGCATACATCGTAAATTTGTCCGATGAACTCTTCTTTTCTATAGATATGGATATGTCAAATGTCTCATTTAGCTTCGCTTCGGTAGTGCTTGCTGTCATATCAAAACTGTAAGAATCAGCCTCATCTGCATATACGTTCACGCACGACAAGCCACTTGACATGCTGCACATAAATAAAGTAAGACAAGTAAGAGCTATCATCAAAATTTTCTTTTTCATAAGTTCCCCCATAAATTTGTAAAAAGTAACTAAATATTATATCTGGCCGGCACCTGGCGTCTTGCGAACGAATATTCAACAAATTGCTGCTGCAGCTAAAACCAGCCATAATCAGGCTAAACTGTCCCGGATCTATCTTCAGCTGCATACAATCGTTCTGTACCTAACCTCAAACGAGCCACAAGCACGCATAACTGAACTGCACCTAACAAGAGCAGCCGTAAACATCAAATATCTATTTATTATACGATATTTGAGATTCGCCTTTCTTTTGCCATTCTAAAACAATTCATAATTTTTGTAAATAGATGAAATCCATGTTGTGCAAATTATTTTAACATTCTTCCAGCGCTTATTTACCATAATTTTGAAGTAATCACAAAATGATTTACCATAATTTTGAAGTAATCACAAAATGAGTAAAATACTGGTCATAAAATACAAGATTCTAATTCTGATATAAAATCCTATAAATGCAATCAAGAAAAAAGGACACTTCTCAGCATTTCTGCTGAAAAATGTCCTATAGATATCAATATTTTTATTGTGTTCCTGTCGCACAAGTGTCGTATCTAATATGAAATCCCACACACCTGCAAACATTCCACAACTTCTGTACCCCTTGTAAAATAAAGGGTTTTCTTGATATTCTTGTCTCTGAAAGATTATCTCTTTGAGAACTGTGAAGCTCTTCTTGCTTTCTTTAAGCCGTACTTCTTTCTTTCCTTCATTCTTGGGTCTCTTGTAAGGAAACCTGCTGCCTTGAGTGAAGGTCTGTTGTCAGCATCTGCCTGACAAAGAGCTCTTGAGATACCATGTCTGAGAGCGCCTGCCTGACCAGTAGTACCGCCGCCATTTACAAGAGCGATAACATCATATTTGCCTTCATTTCCTGAAATTGCGAACGGACGCTTAACTTCATTCTTGAGAATTTCCATAGGGAAATAATCGTCAAGGTCTTTCTTGTTTACAGTAATCTTGCCTGTACCAGGGATCAATCTAACTCTGGCAATAGCTGACTTTCTTCTGCCTGTACCGATAAATACTTTAGCCATTTACGATTCCTCCCTTCTTACCAGTTCCACATTTCAGGCTTCTGAGCAGCATGATTGTGTTCAGGGCCAGCATAAACTTTTAACTTCTTATACATCTGTCTTCCGAGAGGACCCTTTGGCATCATGCCCTTGATAGCGTGGCGAATGATTTCTTCAGGGTTCTTAGCCTGTAATTTTTCGAAAGTGATTTCACGAAGACCACCTGGATAACCAGTATGTCTCTTGTAAATCTTTTCCTTTCTCTTCTTACCTGTAACTTCAATCTTCTCAGCATTGATAACGATAACATAGTCACCTGTATCAACATGAGGAGTGTAGATAGGCTTTCTCTTTCCTCTCAGGATAGAAGCAGCTTCTGTAGCCAGACGTCCAAGAGTCTTGCCCTCAGCATCAAGTACATACCACTTTCTTTCTACTTCCTGAGGCTTAGCGATGTATGACTTCATAAATTAAACCTCCTATGTCTACTCTGATGAATATTCAACTCTAGGATATAGCCTAACGCGTTTCTGTGTCAATCCAATTGAAATTGCAGGGTCTTTATCTCACAATATTCACGTTCAGCTTCTGCAACAACTGCCGTCAATTGTAATATATAAAGAATCTGACAATTCATTTTCATACGTCTCTGTGCCTTTTGCATTTCCTTTTGCAAAATATTCATCGATTTCGACGCCTACTCTGATCTGTTTGCAAATCATGCAATTCAAATCGATTTCAGCACTAAAATAAAATTTTCGTCGCGGCCAGCAAATCCAGCCTGACGTCTGCAAAGCGCAGACATTGATATTTTACCCTAAAAGGTGCCGTCTTGTCAACAATTTTCGTCTTTATATCGTAACGTCCGAAATTACTTTAAAATAATTCTATGGAATTTTTTCTTGCCCTTCTTGATGAGTATAGCGCCATCACTAAACATATCAAGAGTAACCTGGAGCTTCTTATCTTCAACCTTTTCTCCATTTAGAAGCAGACCGCCCTGCTCGATAGTACGGAAGCCTTCACTGTTGCTTGGCACAAGGCCCACTTCCTTTATAAGAGCAACAAGGCCATAGCCTTCACCCTCAAATCTAGACTTTTCCATCTCAGTAGCAGGAACATTTTCCATATCACCGCCACCAGCAAATAATGCCTTTGATGCTTCCTTAGCCTTTGCAGCTTCCTCCTCACCATGGACAAGAGTAGTCAGCTCAACCGCAAGGATTTCCTTAGCGTCATTGAGCTTGCTTCCTTCCCAACTCTCCATAGCTTCAATCTCTTCAAGCGGAAGGAATGTCAAAAGCTTGAGACATTTGATGACATCCGCATCATCGACATTTCTCCAATACTGATAAAACTCGTATGGGCTAGTCTTTTCAGGATCAAGCCACACAGCACCCTTACCAGTTTTTCCCATTTTTTTACCTTCTGAATTAAGAAGCAATGTAATAGTCATAGCATGAGCGTCCACACCAAGCTTTCTTCTGATTAATTCAGTGCCGCCAAGCATGTTGCTCCACTGATCATTTCCGCCAAATTGCATATTGCAGCCGTATCTTCTGTAAAGTTCATAGAAGTCATAGCTTTGCATAAGCATATAGTTAAATTCAAGGAAGCTTAGACCCTTTTCCATTCTCTGCTTATAGCACTCTGCGCGGAGCATATTGTTTACAGAGAAATGAGGTCCAATCTCTCTAAGAAAGTCTACATAATTGAGTTCCATCAGCCACTCGGCATTGTTTACCATCAAAGCCTTGCCTTCGGAAAAATCAATAAATCTGCTCATCTGAGTCTTGAAGCAGTCACAATTGTGCTGGATAGTTTCAGGTGTCATCATCTGACGCATGTCAGTTCTTCCTGACGGGTCACCAACCATCCCTGTGCCGCCGCCGATAAGAGCGATAGGCTTGTTTCCTGCCATCTGAAGTCTCTTCATCAGGCATAATGCCATGAAATGACCCACATGAAGGCTATCTGCAGTCGGGTCAAATCCGATATAAAATACAGCCTCACCATTGTCTACAAGCTTTCTTATTTCTTCTTCATTTGTAACCTGTGCGATAAGACCGCGGGCCACCAATTCGTCATATACTTTCATCGCAATAATTCTCCTTTTCATTTGGCAGACTTGTCCATTCCATTGTTTCATGGACTTGTCTATATTTGGTAAACCTGCCTATCCTTCTATCATGTCAACTCTGCGAGCATGTCTTCCGCCTTCAAATTCCGTAGAAAGCCATATATCAACCATCTTCAGCGAAAGGTCGATGTCATTGATAACTCTTGCACCCATAGCCATCATATTTGCGTTGTTGTGCTTTCTTGACATCTCAGCAGTAAATTCATTTGTACACAATGCGCATCTGATACCACTTACTTTGTTTGCAGCAATAGAAACTCCGATACCAGTCCCGCAGCATACGATTCCACGGTCACACTGACCATCAGCAACAGCCTGCGCAGCTAGTCTGGCAAACTGGGGATAATCTACAGATGCTGTAGAGTCAGTCCCAAAATCAATAATGTCATAATTGTTGTCAACGAGATGCTTCTTGATGGCTTCTTTAAGCTCGAAGCCTGCATGATCGCTTGCTAATGCTATCATTTTAAAATCCTCCATGGCAAAAGTTATATAATGATTTTTAAAATTTATATATCACACTATCTATATGCCGCCCTTGCGGCACTCATGCACCGTCCTTACTTTCTTTCCTGCTTTCCTGAATCCGTGCGTTTCAGTTTTTCCGAATCCGTGCATGTCTGATTTCAAGAATCCGTGCATGTCTGCTTTTTCGAATCCGTGCGTTTCAGTTTTTCCGAATCCGTGCATGTCTGGTTTCCGAATCCGCGCGTTTTCGATTTCCCGAACTGGCATATGTCTGATTTACCGCATCTGCACGAATCTATACCTATACAAAGACGATATTTTCACCAGCGGCACTGCGCATTCTGTCCATCACAGCCTCCCCAAGACCTTCGTCAGCGACACCTGCAGCAAATATGACTTCGGCTTTGTCAGCATCACACTGCCTAAGTTCTTTGAAAAATAGTCTTGCTGCAGTGCGGACATCTCCGTGGAAATCTATTTTGCCAACCTTCTTGCCTTCTTTTTCAGCTTCCCTCGAAGCCTTTTCGACAGCCCCAGAAACAACAGCCGCTGCTTCCTCCACAGAAAGTGACGAATCCTGTGACTCAAACAGTGTCATAGGTGCTGCGGGCCTGTAATGGCTATATTTTTTTCCCGTATAACGGATATCGCTTACCAACACCTGATTCGAATCCATATCTCTTATGTCCGACTCACTGGCAGTTCCAAGCCCAGCCTTCCTTGCAGGATCTACAGTGAGTCTGCTGCGGGGACCTCGTGGATCTTTCTAGGAATAACCGCCTGAATCTGTTCCTTAGTGATAGCACCCTTTCTGACAAGCAAAGGTGCATCTTCTGAGAGGTCTACAATTGTAGATTCTATTCCCTCCTTACAATCAGGTCCTACGATTATCATGTCTATCTTTCCTCCAAGGTCATCTATAACATGCTGGCCTGTAGTAGGACTCGGATGACCAGAAATATTTGCACTTGGGGCTGCAACAGCTACGCCAAGCTCATCAATAATAGCAATCGCAATGTCATTGTCAGGCTGGCGAACACCTACATTTCTGCTTCCGCCTGTAACATTTGAAGGTACCTGTGCGAGGATCCTAGGCATGATAATAGTCAAAGGACCTGGCCAGAACTCTTCAACAAGGTCAGCCATGAACTGGTTGTTTGGGTTAATGATATCAACGAAAAGATGATAATCCCTATCTCTCGCAACCAGAAGTGAGACAGGATTGTCCTTTGGACGTTCCTTTACTTCAAAAAGCTTGTCGACAGCGTCAGGATTCGATACAGATGCTGCAACAGCATAAACCGTGTCTGTAGGAAATGCGACAAGCCCGCCATTTCTCAGGCATTCAGCCGCTTCTACGATAATATCATGGTCCTTAACGGGATCTGTTACGTGATAAATTTTTGTTTCCATGGTCCGACCTCCAATCTGTCAATCATGTGTCTGATTTGCATACATACAACTTACATACTTACAACTTGCATGCTTGCAGCTTATATGCCTACAACTTGCACGCTTGCAGCTTACATGCCTACAACTTGCATGCTTGCAGCTTACATGC
>CAVJDC010000018.1:15144-22796 GCA_963648085.1 Anaerovoracaceae bacterium | reverse complement strand
ATATAGAAATGTATGAGTAAAATTATTACTCGAAAATGACTTATGTGAACTAATATCAAATATTATATATAACGGAGCATACACGCTCTGACCAGACCAGCTTGTCAGATGCTATGACTTCGCTAAAAAACTATCTCTATATATGGGGGATCTTTTGTTATGAAATGTAAAAACTGCGGCCGTGAAATTCCGGCAAACTCGCGGAAGTGCCCATACTGCAAGTCAGCGGTTCAAGTGAGCACTTATGACACAAGTGAATTTAAATGGATGCCTTATGACTATCCAAATCCGCAAAAAACAAATGACGTCGTGGTTGACTGGAAGAACGGTAAAATCTTAGACAAGAATGCAGGTATGATTTACGATCAAGCTGTAAATGGATGGATCGAACCAGAAAACCTAAATGACCTATTTTCGTTTGACGATATTGTTGAATCACGTCAGAAGTCTCTTGACAGCGAGCTTGCACGTGCAAATAGTAAAAATGCTGATTCTGGCAGAAGACTGCACGGGATGAACGCCCCTCGCTCAAGAAGTTCAAATCCTGATGAATTTTCTGATCTTCTTGACGATGATTACATTGAAGGCTTCTTAGAGTCGCTTCATGGCATTTCGGGTGACATATACGGCACAGGAGACACTTTCAGGATGTCTTCTTCTTTTGCTCAGCCTTCTCGTGAGTCTGCATCACAGAACCAGTCTCAAGCTTCTGGCACCCCATATCAAGCTCAAGATTATGCTCGGGCTTCAGATTTTTCTTATCAGACTCCAGACCAGTCTCAGGCTTCCGGCTTCTCTTATCAGACTCAGGACCAGTCTCAGGCTTCTGACTTTGCACAGAAATCTGCGAATCAAAGTCCCGAATTTGCCTGGTCTTCTCAGATTACAAACATCGCTCAGCAGGGAACTGATAACCAAGGTTCAGTGTCTTTTGACATTCCTTCTTTTGCCGCAGAACCATATGCCGCAAATTTAGACTTTGTAAAAGAATCTTCAGCGCATGCTGTTTCTGATGGTGGGCAAACTCCTTCAAACGCAGCAAATACTATGAATACTGCGAGCACTGCAAGTGCAGTAAGTATTGCAAATGCTGCAGATACTGCAAATGCTGCAGATACTGCAAACACTGCAAATACTGCAAATACAGTAAATACTGCAAGCACTATGAATGCTGCAGATTCTGCCGATGCTGCAAACGCTGCAAATACTGTAAATGATACAGACACTGCAGGACTGGCAAATGTATATTCAGATATCGAATACGATCCTAGCACAGGAACATTTAGATTGATAGAGCTAAACGCCTCTGACACAGAGGCTGCACCTGTCGCTTCAACCGCTGCAGTAAGCAAAAGCTCTCCAGCTGAACATACTGCTAGCCCTGCTGCAAGCAGTGCTACTCCATCTGCAGAGACACATATATCACACTCGGAAGCTTCTTACGATCCAGTTTCAGTCAAGGCTTCCGATATTCAAGATAGATCTGCTTCTGACATTCCATCAAACCCAGCGCCTTCTAAGATCGCTAGCGGTGGTCTGACATCGTTTGGCTTGATGTTTGATGAGATTATAGCAAGTGAAAATGACTTCATTGAAAAATTAAATATCGCAGAAAAAGCTGATGTCGACATGTCTTCTGACAACAAACCTGCTGAAAATGACATCAAAGCTAGTGGCAAATCAAATAGCAAAGTAAGTGGCGATGACGACAGTGACAAATCTGATGCCCCGAAGACAATCACTATGGATGAAAATGCTGCTGCAGCTGACAGCACTGCAGCTCAGCAAGCAAGATCTGCAGTCAGTTTCAAATCTATTTCGGACAGATATGACGATTTCTTAAGTGGAGCGGCTCAGGACAATAAATCTACTCCAGAAAAGAAGAATGTTGAAATAAATATCAATGAACCTTCAGGTACAGCTGTAACTGTCAAGACGATTGAAACACCAGCACAAGATCCTGATGGTGGCTCAGAAAACCTGAAGACTCGCAAGGTAAATCTCAAAAACATAAAGAAAGCTCAAAAGAATCTGGAAATGACAGTTGAAGTAAGTGCCACAAACAGAGATGCATCCGTGAAGGTGACACGTACTCCTGATGGCTCCACTGTTGTGAAAACGTCTGACGCTCCAGGCTTTGGACGTGTATATGTGAATGGTGAAGAGATTGAAAACAACTCAGATGCAGATTCATACATCAATGTCACAAGCAGCACAAACGAAGATGATTCTAGCAGCATTCTTGACGAAGCAGTTGCTGATGCCATCAAAGCTGTCGGTGCTGCACGAAGCAAAAAGGCAGCTCAGTCTGCTTCAGATACTCCAGATACTCAAAGCTCTTCAGATGCTTTAGCAGCTGATAATGCAGTTGATAAAACTGATGCCAGCGCATCTGACAATGCAGCTGATAAAGCTGATGCCAGCACATCCGACAATGCAGCTGATAAAACTGATGCCAGCGCATCTGACAATGCAGCTGATAAAGCTGATGCCAGCACATCCGACAATGCAGCTGATAAAACTGATGCCAGCGCATCTGACAATGCAGCTGATAAAGCTGATGCCAGCACATCTGATACTGCAATTGATAAAGCTGATGCCAGCACATCTGATACTGCAGCTGATAAAGCTCCTGAATATGCTGCATCAGCGGCAGGTGTTGATGACAAGGCTCTAGCTATTGAGATAGCTCCTAAGGAAGCTGCGTCGCCTGATGATACCTCTATTATCGCAGAGGCTACTGCTGCGGAAGAAGTTATCCAAACTGAGGACAATGCCGTCGCAAATGGTCTGGCATCCGCAGAGGCAGCACAGCATACAATGAATATTCCTGAGCTAACTGCTGATTCCCTTTCTGACAAGCTTCTCAAAGCGAAGCAAACTCTTAGCGAGATTGACAGTTCTCTCGAGGATGACTTCGATTCACTCGACGATTTCTGGAACAAAAAGACTGACAGCAAGAAGATGACTATCACAGACATCTTCGGTGAAAATGCACATGAAGTCATGGAGAAAGGGATTTCAGGTGCTGCTGAGTCTTTAGACAATGCAAAAGAAACGGACAAATCTGAAACCGCAAGCAGAAGCGAATCCACAGATGACGCTAAAAAATCAGACGGCAAGGATTCTGTGGCACGCAAGTCAAGCGGCAATACATTCATGGATATTATGCGCGCAGACATAATGCCATCAAAATCACAAACTACAGCAATTGTGATGCCTACTATCGATCCTGACGCCGAGCGCGGTCTGAAGACTGAAGTCATTTCAGATGAAAGAAAAGCTGAGATGGAACAAGAGCTAAGCGCACTTGACGACTTAAATAAAGGAAAAGAGCGCCGCTTCGGATTTGGAAAGAAAAAGAAAAAGCAAAGCAAATCCGACAATGAAAAATCAGCAAAAGTCTCTGACGAAAAACCTATACAAACTGTCGATGCAGAATCTAAAGAATTTGACGATGCAGCCAATAAAGACAAGAATAATATTTCTGCAGATGATAACTCAAAGGCAAAATCAGTCAAGACTAAGCCTGATTCACGCGGATCAAAGCCAGATATAAAAAGCACAAAAGATAGGCAGGAATCACAAAACATTTCAGATGGCGTTCCTAAAGATGAAGCGCCTGTGAAGAATGTCAAGACACGTAAAAAAGCCGGTGCAAAAGTAAAGAGACCTCAAAGGTCTTATTATGATGAGCTTGACGATTACGATCTAGAAGAAGAATCTATTGGTCCTGTTGCAAAGATAATCGCTATTATCCTCTGCATACTACTCATTGCAGAATTTGCTATCATCGGTATCAAGCTTCTTGCACCTGAATCAGGCGTCGCTTCTGTTATAGTGAAAATTGAAGAGTCCGTGTCAAATATATTCTCTTCTGAAGAGACTGGTACAAAAGCATTGAGTGCCCCCGACACTTCCTCCGAAATTCTTCTTCTGACAGACGGTTCTGACACCTCAGAAATATCATTTTTCTAGTGTCAACTGCCTAGCCTGTCGATCACAAGCCGTTGGTCGTTGGACAATGACCTTATACAGTTCTGATTCTATACGCCGGTCGTACTATGCTGCGGCCGGTGTACACTATATTACTTACATCACACGGAGAGAATTATGGCAAATTTAAAATCAAACGAATCTCACAATTCCAAAGAAAAAACAAATAAGAAAGTCTTGTGGATCGCAATAATAGCAATAGCATTGATAGCTCTCTGCCTGACTACTGTCGTATCATTTGTCACTGATTATTGGTGGTTCAAGGATCTAGGTTACACGCAGGTATTTTTCAAAAAACTCTTTACAGAGCTAAAGATTGGCATCCCTATGTTTGCAATTCTTACGATTCTTCTGGAATTTTACCTGCACAAGCTAAAAAAAAGTTATCTGAAGAAATTAGAAACAAAGAGCAGCAACGCTTCAGAAAAATCCATTTCTCGAACAACTCACATTATATGCCTTGCATTTTCACTATTTCTCTCAGCAAATATCACATCAAGCCTTTGGCAGCAGATACTTTATGCTATGAATAGCACAGACTTCAATGCTACAGACCCGATATTCAACAATGATGTCTCGTTTTATGTATTTAAGCTGGCACTTCTAAATTCCCTGACGAGTACTACACTCTCTCTTGCACTCGGCTTTGCTTTTGCTACGGTATTCTATTATTTATATCTCATAAGCGTACGGCGTCCTGTCATACTCGACGGCGGTGGTGCGTCTGACATCGAATATGCTGAAGTTATAAATGATGACGATATTCATAACTATGATGACGATGGCAGTGATTATAATGGCAGCAGCTGCGGTGAAGAAAATGAAAGCTATACCGATGATGGTCCAAAGCATGGTATATTATTTGATCTTATAGATGAACTGAAAAAAGGACATTCTGCGAAAAGCACTGGAGGCACTGGAGGCACTGGAGGTGCTGGAGGTGCTGGAGGAAGTTCCCATGGCAGCTTCCGTAGTAGTTCTCACGGCAATAGTTTTCCAACTGTCAAGAGCGGAAATATACGTACTCTCGCATCTATAGGAAGAGTTCAGATTTTGGCACTTGTATTTGTATTCCTTCTTATCGCTGCAGGAACTATATTCCTAAAGCAGTACGATCTGCTTTATTCTTCTGTCGGAACGGTAAAAGACGGTGCAGGATATACGGACGTTCATATTACACTTTGGGTTTACAGAATTGAATTCATTCTTGCTTTGGCTTCGGCTGTGGGCGTTATAATATTTGGTAAAAAAAGGAAATATAAAAGAATTCTCATTCTTCCAGTCATTACTATTTGTGTGGCTATAGCAGGGGCAGGTGTGGGAGCAGCTGTTCAGGCTCTCTACGTATCTCCTGATGAGCTCAATAAAGAAACTAAATATCTCGAAAGCAGCATCTCTATGACCCAGGCCGCCTACGACTTGGAAAATGTCACCGCAATCGATTTTGCTGCAAGTGATGATCTTGATGCTGAAGGGATTCTCGAGAATTCAGCGACACTTTCAAATGTAAGAATCAACGATTTCTCACCTTCTGAGCAGTTCTACAATCAGACTCAAAGCATACGTACATATTACAATTTCTTTGATGTCGATGTTGACAGATACATGATAGATGGCGAGTATACTCAGACCTTCCTCTCAGCAAGAGAGATAAATTATGACAAGCTGGGCGACGACGTCTCATGGCTCTCGAAACATCTGAAGTATACTCATGGATATGGTGTTACACTTTCGCGCGTAGATGCTATCACTTCTACAGGGCAGCCAGACATGATCATTGACAACATCCCGCCCGAATCTGACACGGATGATTTGAAGATAACACGTCCTGAAATCTACTTTGGCGAGTCGACAAACAATTATATCATCACAAATACAAGTGAAAAAGAATTTGACTATCCTAGCGGCACATCAAATGTCTACACTGAGTATAAGGGTGATACAGGCATCAAGCTTTCACTTTTTAAGAGACTTTTCTACGCTATAGAAGAGAGAAATATCAAAATTTTGGTTTCGACAAACATAAATAAAGATTCCAAGATTCTTTATACCAGAAATATTATGGATCGTGTGACTAAGCTAGCTCCTTTCCTGTCTTATGACTCGGATCCATACATAATAGTAACTGATAGTGGTGAGCTTTATTGGATTATCGACGCTTACACTGCAAGCAGCTATTATCCTTACTCGAAGGCAAGCACTTTCAGTGATGGCTCATCTATTAATTATGTTAGAAATCCTATCAAGGTAGTGATTAACGCTTACGACGGCTCGACTGATTTCTATCAAGTTTCCGATGAACCGATAGCTGACACGATTTCAAAGATTTATCCAGGACTCATCAAAGATTCCTCGCAGATGCCAGAAGAGATCGCAGCTCATATACGCTATCCGAGCACCTTGTTTGATATCCAAGCTAAGATTTACCAGCGTTATCACATGAATGATGTTGCTGTATTCTATCAAAATGAAGACAAATGGAGCATTTCCACAGAAATCTATGGTCAGGAAGAAAAGGAAATGGAGCCAAATTACTATATCATGAAGCTTCCTGGGGAAGAATCTGAGGAATTCATATCATCTATTCCATTCACTCCGAGCGGTAAGAAAAATATGACAGGTCTTTTGATAGCGCGAAGTGATGGTGACAATTATGGAGAGCTTGTGTTATATAGACTTCCGAAGGATAAGGTTGTCTACGGACCTATGCAGATCGAATCTCAAATAGACCAAAATACAGAAATTTCCAAGGAATTTTCGCTCTGGAATTCATCTGGCTCAACTTATACAAGAGGCGATATGTTCGTAATACCTATAAACGATTCTATTCTCTATTGTGAGCCTGTTTATCTCGAGTCAGCCTCCGACACAAGTTTGCCTGAGGTCAAGCGTGTAATCGTTGCTTATGGTGACAAAATCGCATATGAGCCTACACTTTCAGAAGCGCTCATCAGCCTATTCTCACTCGATCCTGATTACACACCGAACGGAAACAAAACTAGCTCTGCTGACGTTGATGATAGCGGCGGCAGCGCATCAAATGGAACTGCTGATGGTGCTGGTGGCGGCGACGCATCAAATGGAGCTGCTGATGGTGCTGGTGGCGATGGTGGCGATAGTGTTGATAATAGCGGTGCTAGCGATGTTGGCGATGCATCTCTCACAGAGCTTGCTTCACTCGCAGCAACTGCATATGACAACGCTCTTGCCGCACAAAAGGAAGGTGATTGGGCATCCTATGGAAAATATCTTGACGAGCTTGAAGGATATCTCAACCAGATGAAGCAGATTGATGCATAAGGTCTGCAGGTATGCACGAAGTCTGCAGGTATGCACGAAATCTGCAGGTATGCATGAGATCCGCAGATATGTACGAAGTCTGCAGATATGCATGAGATTCGCAGATATGCAAGAAGTCTGCAGGTATGTACGAAGTCTGCAGATATGCATGAGATTCGCAGATATGCAAGAAGTCTGCAGGTATGTACGAAGTCTGCAGATATGCATGAGATTCGCAGATATGCAAGAAGTCTGCAGGTATGTACGAAGTCTGCAGATATGCATGAGATTCGCAGATATGCAAGAAGTCTGCAGGTATGTACGAAGTCTGCAGATATGCATGAGATTCGCAGATATGCAAGAAGTCTGCAGGTATG
>CAVJDC010000018.1:4998-15129 GCA_963648085.1 Anaerovoracaceae bacterium | reverse complement strand
TATGCATGAAGTCTGCAGGTATGCATGAAGTCTGCAGGTATGCATGAAGTCTGCAGATATGCGTGAGACCCACAGATAATTGCTTGAATTTTAATTTTAAAAATATATATTTTAGCGGCACTTCGCTGAAAGCAACACATGAAAAATGGCGGCACTTCGCTGCTGTTGCAATAAATTGGAGGACATAAAAAATGCTAGACATTAAACGTATTCGTGAAGATTTTGAAAATGTAAAAAAATCAGTTGAATCAAGAGGTAAGGGCGATTACAATATCGGCCGCACTATCGAGCTTGACGACAAGAGAAGAGAGCTGCTCGGTGAAGTTGAAGCTCTTAAAGCTCAGCAGAATAAGGCTTCTAAGATGATTCCTGCTATGAAAAAAGCTGGCGATGACACTACTGCACTTATGGCTGAGATGAAAGAGCTTTCAAATAAGATTTCAGCTCTCGACGATCAGGTTAAGGAAGTTCAGGCAGAGCTCAGACAGGTTCTTCTCAGCATCCCAAATACACCAAATCCAGAGTCTCCTATCGGTCTTGATGACTCTGACAATGTAGAGATCAGAAGATGGGGCGAGCCTAGAGAATTTGACTTTGAACATAAAGCTCATTGGGATCTGGGCACAGACCTTGATATTCTCGACTTTGACAGAGCAGCTAAGCTCTCAGGGGCAAGATTTACTGTTTATAAGGGGCTCGGCGCAAGACTCGAGAGATCTATCATCAACTTCTTCTTGAATACGCATACTGAAGAACAAAACTATACAGAAATTCTTCCGCCTTTCATGGTAGGAAGAGCAGCCATGACCGGAACAGGACAGCTTCCAAAGTTTGAAGACGATATGTATCATCTTCCAGAAAGTGATCATTTTCTTATTCCTACAGCTGAGGTTCCTGTCACAAATCTCAGAGCTGACGAAATTCTCAGTGCTGATGAGCTTCCAGTTTATTATACTGCATACACTCCTTGCTTCAGAAAAGAAGCTGGCTCTGCAGGCAGAGACACAAGAGGTCTCGTAAGACAGCATCAGTTCAATAAAGTCGAAATGGTTAAATTTGTAAAGCCAGAGGATTCTTATGCAGAGCTGGAAACACTCACAAATGATGCCGAGGTCCTTCTCCAGAAGCTAAATATCCCATACAGAGTTATCATCCTCTCTACAGGTGATACTGGCTTCAGCTCAGCAAAGACTTACGATATCGAGGTATGGATGCCAAGCTATGGCAGATATGTGGAGATATCTTCATGCTCAAACTTTGAAGACTTCCAGGCAAGACGCGCAAATATTCGTTTCAGACGCGAGCCAAAGGCTAAGCCTGAATTTGTTCACACTCTCAATGGTTCAGGCCTCGCAGTGGGCAGAACACTCGCTGCAATTCTCGAGAATTATCAAAACGAAGATGGTTCTATCACTGTTCCTGAAGTTCTCAGACCTTACATGGGCTGCGACAAGATCGAGAAAAAATAGTTGATGTGCGTGTGTGCTGCACGATAAGCTTATTTGACGCCACGCAACTGTGCCGCGCAAAAGTTTGTCGATGTCACGCATGTGTACCGCACGGGAGGAGGTTTATTATGCCGCTGCAGCTTAATGTTGGCGAGATAATAGAACTTAAAAAAAATCATCCTTGTGGTGGGCGCACGTTTGAGGTAATGTATGCAGGCATGGATTTCCGCATAAAATGCTTAAACTGTGGCTCACAAATGCGTCTCTCCCGCCCAAAGCTAGAAAAGGCACTTAAGCGGAAATAACTGAAGCTCTGCGCTAGAAAGGCAGAACAAGCCTGCTCGACAGCAGAGGCTCTGCTTTTGCCTATAGAGATTAATGTTATCTGGCGCTATTTTATAATCAAGGTTTAATAAATTATTATCAATGCTAGCCAATGATTATCAATGCTGGTCAATCAGCGATTATTAACGCTAACCAATGATTGTCAATGCTGGTCAATCAGCGATTATTAACGCTAACCAATGATTGTCAATGCTAGCCAATCAATAATTATCAATGCTAGCCAATCAGTAATTATTAATGCTGATCAATCAATAATTATCAATGCAAATAGGAGGATATTTAATGAGTATTTATATTATCGGACACAAGAATCCTGACACAGACTCTATCTGTTCGGCTATAGGTTATGCAGCATTTAAAAATGCTGTAGAAGGTTCTGGATATGAAGCTAAGAGAGCCGGTAATCTCAATCCTGAAACTGAATTTGTTCTTGAAAAGTTCGGACTTGCTGCTCCTGAACTGCTTGAAAATGCTGCAGGCGAATCCATTATACTTGTTGACCACAACGAAGTTGCCCAGGCGGCAGATGGTATTTCTGAAGCAAAGATTCTCGAGATCCTAGACCATCACAAGCTTGGTGACGTTCAGACCTCTGAGCCTCTTTATGTAAGAATGATGGCAGTAGGCTGCACAGCTACAATCGTTTATCTGCATTATCAGGAAGCGGGTATTGTTCCTGGCGCTGCTGAAGCAGGCGTTCTGTGCTCGGCTATCCTCTCAGACACACTTGCTTTCCGCTCACCTACATGTACTGAAAAGGACAAGGAAGCTGCTGAAGCTCTTGCTGCAATCGCTGGTATCGCAGATGTTCAGGCATATGCGAAGGAAATGTTCAAGGCAGGCAGCAATCTCCTTGAAAAGGAGCCTGCTGAAATCTTCAACATGGATTACAAGAAATTCACCGCAGGCAGCACCACTTTTGGTGTTGGTCAGGCTACTTCAATGGACGCTGACGAGCTTGCTCAGCTCAAGGATATCCTCGTTGATTATATGAATGCAAATCTCGAAGCTTTGGGTGTAGATATGCTTTTCTTCATGCTCACAGACATCCTCGATGAATCTACAGATCTCATCTTTGCAGGCGCAGGTGCAAAAGAAGCTGCAGCAAAGGCTTTCACTTCTGCAGAAGAGGGGCGTCTCTATCTTAAGGGCTGCGTATCACGTAAGAAGCAGATTGTTCCGCAGCTCACAGAGGCTCTTTCATAAGAAAACTGCAAAGTCGGTATAATACAAGTAATTTTATGGCGTACCTGCTCTGACAGGCTCGCTTGATCAGCGCGGACGCTATGTTATAAAAGGTGAAGCTGCATTAACGACCTTTGGTCGTTAATGCAGCTGCACCTTTTTTCTATCATATACTTTTTTCTATCATATATATCTGTCTATAGTTACTATTATTCGGCCCTTATCCGTCGTTCTCCCGATATTTTTTACATTTGCCTTACCTTTCCCCCTTAAGACAAGTTTGTCGCCCACATCGACTGTTTTGTCAATTTTTTTCTCGCATACATCACTTACATAGACGAGCCCTGCCTTTATAGCCTCTGCAGATCTTCCTCTCGATATACGAAATGCAGCTGATATCATCGCATCAAGTCTAAGAGACGCTACGCTTTCATCTTTACGTCGAATCTCATTTTGGGATGGTCTAAGCTGCGAAATCGGGACTTCCGAAATCATGAGATTAGCTCTAGCCGCTTTAGAATAATTTATTAACAAGAAATCAGCCATTTCCTTCATGACAACTATGTCAGCTCCATCATCATGGACAATAATATCGCCTATCATATCACGCCTTATGCCTAACCCCATAAGAGATCCAAGGTAATCCCTATGCCCAAGTGAAGGGCTTCCCTTCTTTAGGCTCGCTCTTATGAGAGTCAGCGGATTGGCTTCCGGCTCAGCTTTGAAATAATCATCAATGCCGTATGCATCTTCTGCATCGCCCAAATTTCCTAATTGAGATGTATTCTCCGTTCTGCACATAACCTCGAACAGCCCACGCGGAAAAAAGACAGCCATCTTGCGCTCTGCCTCATCATAACCCCCATAAAAGTCATATCCACATCGGCATTCTGCTTTGCACAGCTTCTTTGCCAAACTCAACTCGCGCATATCAAGAAAATTGCTGCACTCTACTGTATACCATTCATCAGCCTGACGCATCTTATCCTCAAGACTCGCCAACAAGATATGATCATTTTTTTCTTTTATCCCATCTTTAAAATCATTCATATCAAACACCAAAAACCCTTATTCTGAACACAAAGAGCCTCCCTGCTAACATCACAAGAATCTTCACTTTAAACAACCCGGAATCCTCTGGCTACACGCCAAAATTCAGTGCAAGAAATCCAACCCCTTCGAGCCCGGCGCGAAGTCAGCAAATATAAAGCCCTCCCCATCGCTATTATAACCGAAAGAGAGGGATACCTTCATTTTAGTCTTTTGTTTTTTATCTTATATTTTTTATATTTTTTAGCTTTTATTTTTTAGCTTTTTATACTATCAAATTTCCTGCCACGTCACTTTAAAGACCGATTTCTGAAAGAACATCATCCCACAGACAATATCTGCATGCGCCCGGGCAATTTCTTGGATCATGATATGGATTGTAATAATTTGGACATACGTTATTTGTCTCTACAGGAAGCCTCTTGAAGCTTGCAAATTTCTTTTCGAGGAGCAAAGCCTCTTCCTCAGTAAGATTTGTAAGAGTCTTTCCATTGATAACGACAGTCTTTTTTTGATTTCTTTCTTCTGCTTTTACAGGTTCCACTTTTCAACACCCTTTCTACCACTATGAACGCATCTACTATCGAGTACTATAGTGCAGCGTCAGTTTTCCCTGCCTCTATAGGCAGGTTCTATTTTCATACGTCTTTTTCTTCTTCTATTATCCATTTTTTTCTTTGCGATGTCAACAGCTTTCCAATTTTGGACGGTGTCAATTTGTTATTGCAATTTATAATTGATTTTTTGACACTAATTCCAAAGCATATTTCTGCATCGATTCCATATATTCATTTCCATGACAGGAATCATATCATGAACTGGTGGTTTATTGTTCTGAAGTTACAACAGACACCTACCACAAGATCAAAATCCCATGGCAGGTGTCTGACATATATCATTTGGCAACCCTTTTTATAAATTTATAGCAATTTAAATCCGTAAATTAATTTTCTATATTGCAATCGTACAATAATAGTCTATCTTATGCTGCTACCTTTGTAAATCCAACCTTTTCGAATGACTTCATAGCATCGTCTGACTGGAGATATTCGAGGAATGCCTTAGCCGCATCGATATTTGCTGAGTTTGACATAACTGCTGCAGGATAGATTACAGGCTTTCCTGTAAGCTCATCACTTGCTGTATCAACTACGTCGAGACCAGCTGAGTAAGCGTCTGTTGCATATACGATACCGCAGTCAACAGCACCTGAAGAAACCTGAGAAGTTACGTCCTTTACGTTTGTTCCGTAAGTGATGATGCCCTTTGTAACCATGTCAGCTTCATTTAATCCGAGATTAGTAAGGATAGTTGAAGTATACTGACCTACAGGAACATCTGAATTACCCATAGCAAATAACAGATCTGAAGAGCTCTGAGCTGACTTAATAGCATTTTCAAAGTCGCTCCAGCTTGAGAGAGTCTTTGTAGTTGTAGGTGAAACTACGAGAGCGCACTTGTTCTGGAGAAGATCAACTCTTGTGCCCTGTTCTACATAATTTGTTCCTTCATAACCTTCAGCAGCTGTTTCATCAATAGCATTCATCTGCTTCTGAGCAGCTGAGATGAAGATGTCACAATCAGCGCCACTCTGAATCTGAGTGAGCAGTGTGCCTGAAGAATCATAAGTAGGAGTAATAGTAACGTTTGGATTTTCAGCAGTATAAGCTGCTATAACTTCGTCTAATGATTCCTGCATAGAAGCTGCTGCTGATACGTGGAGTTCTACAGCAGGAGCATCTTCAGCTGGTGCTGATGTAGGTTCTGCACTTCCTGAATCATTTGATGAACCACAAGCAGTCATTGACACGATCATTCCAAATGCCAAGACTAATGAAATAAGCTTTTTCTTCATTTTAGTTCTCCTTTTTGTAAAGAAAATAGGTTTGTTGAAAATGATATATTTGAAATGGTTCGGCTTATGCGAACTCACATTTCCTAAATTTTTAGCAGTCATCCGGACTCTGCAAAGCATCGTCAAGGTTTACAGCAGTCATCCGCACCCTGCAAAGCATCGTCAAGGTTTACGGCAGTCATCCGCACTCTGCAAGACCGCATCTGCATGGTCTTTCACAGTCACTTGCTGAGGAGCAGTATGTTTTCTGGATTAAACTCTATATAAATCTCATCCTGCCCTTCGAAAGGCTTCCAGTCATCTTTGTTTATCCTCACATTGAGCTCAGAATAATTTATCCCCTCGACAGCTTCGTCACTTTCTTCCGATGTCTTTCCGCAAGCTTGAAGCAAGATTATCATCTCTGTCAGGTTATCTATCGTATTTTTGATCTTGAATTTGATTGTTCTGCCACTAGGCTCCTTTACTGGTTTCATAAAATGCGGTCTGACAGCTACATATTTTATATCTTTATCAGCCTTACAGTCAAGTATTGCATTCCAGTCGGTCACTTCGATATGTGAATCATCAATATATCTGACGTGTGAGAAGTTTCTGCATCCTGTAAGAAGTGCGCTTTGATATGTAGGAGGATTTTTAAATATCTCCTTTTTATCGCCATAGCAATCTACTTTTCCGTCTGACATAACTGCTATATGATCGCTTATACGGTAGACCTCGTCTCTATTGTGCGAAACTATGATCGATGTCCCCTCAAAGTCTTCGAGAACCTTCATAAGCTCCTGCTCAAGCTCCCATCTAAGAAAGCTGTCTAGTGCCGAAAATGGCTCATCTAGCATCAATATATCCGGTTTTGAAACCATAATCCTGGCAAGTGCAACTCTTTGCTGCTGTCCGCCAGAAAGCTGAGCTGGCTTGTGACGTTCTAATCCGTCGATATAGAACGTCTTCATCATATCTCTGCATACTTGCCTTTTTTCGGATTTGCTCATGTCAAATGCATTCATCCCAGTCATTATATTCTGTTCTACTGTCATATTTGGAAAGAGTGCATAATTTTGAAAGAGCAAACCTACCTTTCGCTTTTGTGGAGGAAGGTTGATATTTTTTTCACTGTCAAAAAGAACCTGATCATTTACGACGATACGTCCTTCATCTGGCGTCACGATCCCCGAAATGCACTTGAGCGTCATACTCTTCCCACAGCCTGAAGCACCTAAAAGAGCCAGCACTTCATTTTCTGCCTTCAGATCCATATCGAGGACAAAGCCTCCAAAATCTTTTTTTACTCTGAATTCGAGTGACATACTGGTCTCCTACCCCCTCACCATCGCATGTGTTGATTTAGAAACCGTAAGCTTATCCTTTTTTTCGAGAAGGTTTACGGTAAGAAGTACTACAGTTGATATAGCAAGATTTATCATTACCCACTTAAACGCACCTGCATCGTCATTTGTACGCCACAGCTGGTAAACAGTCGTCGATATGGTTGCTGTCCTGCCTGGAGTATATCCCGCAACCATACTTGTCGCTCCATACTCTCCTAAAGCTCTTGCAAAAGCAAGTACAACGCCTGCTATGATACCTTGCTTACAATAAGGCATCATAATTCTCCAGAAAATATATGTATTTGACAGCCCCAGTGTCTGAGCTGAATATTTCAATGTAACATCAAAGCTTTCGAAAGCTCCGCGCACCGTTCTGTACATCAAAGGAAAGGCTACAACCGATGATGAGATTATGGCAGAATACCATGTCATCACTATTTTTAAGCTATACTCTCGCATCAGCCACCCACCTACTGCTGTATTTGGTGCAAGCAGCAGCAATATAAAATATCCTACTACTGTCGGTGGGAGAACCATGGGCAATGTGAGAACGACATCCAAAATACCTTTGATTAAACGCGGCAGCTTTGCCACGTAATAGGCGCAGAAAACGCCGGCAAAAAATACCAATATAGCCGATATAAATGCTATCCTCACCGAGTTCCAAAGTGGAAATAAATCCATGTTATCCCTTCTTTCTGCAACAAATCCATTATAAATACCACAACCCACTAATTAACCAACAAATTCTATTAATCCATTGATTTTCTCTGCGGCTTTAGTATAGCAAAATCGTAAATTCTTTACAAGCTTTTTGCTAATATCTCATTAGATTATATATTTTTTTATTAGCAGAACAACACATCAGCCGCTAGTGCATCGATACAAAAAAGTTTATGTGATAATGAATTTTTTAGAATTATTTTTTTTACACCATCCGCATTCATCCTATATCAAATGCTTTCTTATTTTCATGTGCCGTCTTGATTATGACAATAATGCGTGTTAAAATTAACAAAGTGAATTTGCACTTGCGCGACCTAGAGAAAATGGAAACCGCCGCCAAAATAGGCAAAAAGATATCTGGCACAACGCTATATAAATGCTCAAATATACACATCTGATATACATATCCGATATTCATATCAAATAGACATATTAGGTGGGCATATTAGGTGGGCATATTAGGTGGGCATATTAGGTGGGCATATCAGGTGGGCATATCAGGTGGGCATATCAGATAAACATATTAGATAAACATATTAGATGTACATATCTCATGTATATATTTAATATTCAAATCCCATGGGTATATTTAATATTCAAATAAAAATAGAAAAATTTAAAACAATTGGAGGAAATCAGATGGATTATATGAATGACAGCTTTGATTATGAAAGTCTCAATGTCAGAAAGAGTGTTTTTGATATGCAGGTTATCACTCTGCAAAATGAATATCCAGGAGAGCTTCCTGAAGAGCTTAAAAAATTCCACTATTGCTTCTCTCATGAAGGTCATGTGCTCATGGTCATACCTAGAAATTATCTTGAGAAGGCTCTTGAGACAGGTGAGCTTGACGACTATGAAATCCAGATTCCTGTAAAGTATGTCCTCGAAAAGGGATATGAATTTGTGGAAGGTCACCCAAACTACATCGTTGGAAATTTTGACTACGACGACGAACAAGGCATGGTTCCTGTTCCTACAGAATATTATGAGGACTAAGCTAGAAGACCAAATTTAAATTTTAAAAAAATCTCGGCACAGCCGCATGCGACTGTGCCGTTTTCATTTAATTTATCACTAACTATTGATTTGTGTTTTTTATCACTAGCTAGCGATCTGTATGTTTTATCATTAACTATCTATTTATGGTACTTTTCTCCTCGATTTATTTTAAATGCACGATATATCTGCTCGAGCAGAATGACTCGCATCATCTGGTGCGGAAATGTCATCCTCGAGAAGGACAATCTCATATCCGCACGTTTCTTTACTTCATCAGAAAGTCCAAGTGAACCGCCAATTATAAAGTCAATACTACTCTTGCCCTGCACGCTGAGTGTCTCAAGTTTTGATGCAAGCTCTTCCGAGCTAAGCTGTCTGCCAACCACATCAAGAGCTACCACGTACGAATCTGGTGCAAGTGATTTTAGTATGGACTTTCCTTCCTCGATCTTGACCTTCTCCTCATCAGCAGGTGAAGCATTTTCAACAAGCCTTTCCTCTTTTAGCTCTACGACACTAAGCTTGCAAAATCTACTTAACCGCTTACTATACTCTGCTATTGCATCCGTCCAGTATTTTTCCTTAAGCTTTCCGATACATATTATTCTGACATTCGAAGCCATAATTAATTTCCAAACATTCCACTGAAGAAATCACTAAATGATCCAGATGATCCGCTTGATCCGTTTGAGCCAGATGATCCGCTTGATCCGTTTGAGCCAGATGATCCGCTTGATCCATCGCTGCCGTAGGAATATGAACCTGAGCCGTCATTTCCATATGAGTATGATCCTGAGCCATCGTCTGTCGTCCCTGATGATGATTGAGTCTTATATTTCATTCCTGAAGTGCTTTCGCTGCTTTTCCCAAGAGTAACCTTGATTTCCTGTTCCTTTTGATCTCTTTCAATTGTAAGCGTGATTTCATCTCCAGGTCTGCACTTGACAAGCATCTTCTTGAGATTACTCATTGTGTCAACATCTTCGCCATTCATCTTAACGATTACATCACCTTCTGTCACTCCTGCAGTTGCTGCTGGCGAGCCTGTATAAATCTGAGTGACGTAGACTCCTTCTTCTGCCTTCACTTCTGTTTCATAATATTGATTTACCGTAGCCATGTCCATTCCGGCGATTCCGATATAAGCCTGCTCGTATGTACCTTCTTCCTTGATTTCATTGATAATAGGTAC
>CAVJDC010000018.1:0-4988 GCA_963648085.1 Anaerovoracaceae bacterium | reverse complement strand
AGGTACTGCAGTATTGATAGGAATTGCAAATCCAAGGCCTTCTGCTGATGATGCCTTTGCAGAATTGATTCCGATTACCTTACCCTCGCTGTCGATAAGAGGACCGCCGCTATTTCCTGAATTGATAGATGCATCTGTCTGGATAAGACCTTCCATGTTGTTTGTAGTTGATCCGTCCGTAGTTGTGATACTTCTGTTTAAGCCGCTGATGATACCCTGTGTGACACTTCTTTCGAAATCTTTTCCAAGAGGATTTCCTATAGCAAGTGCATAATCACCTATCTTTACATCATCTGAATCACCGATCTCTACTGCCTGAAGTCCAGTAGCGTCAATCTTTACGATTGCAAGATCTAGTGATGAATCGCTCCAAAGAACTGTTCCTTCTTTTTCAGTTCCGTCATATAAATCTACAGTGATTTGAGACGAGCTGCTGTCTTCAACTACATGTGCATTCGTGAGAATGTATCCATTTGAATCGACAATAAATCCTGTTCCTGAGCCCTCTGCAGTCCCCTGCTGAAGTCCGAAAATTGATTGCGTATAAACCTGCGTAACTGTACTGATACCTACTACAGAAGGCATTACCTTTTCTGCTATCGCAGAAGCAGCGTCCATCTGCGATTCTGTAGAATCTATCGATACTGTCTTCTCTGTGACCTTTCCGCTGTAACTGCCTGAGCCTGAGCCTGATCCAAATGTATTTATTGCGAGAGCCCCGCCTCCAAATCCTGCTGCGAATGCAAGTACAACAGCCACTACAACCGAAATGACCTTCTTTGTCCCTGATTTCATAGGCTTACGAGGCTTCTTTTCCTTTTTCTTTTTCTTCTGGGAATCAGCTGCCGATTGAGTCGCATCCGTCTGATAATATGTATATTGTCCGCCTGCATATTGCCCGCCAAATCCGCTGCCGGCAGCTCCATCTGGTTGTGCATATGCGTTTTGATCACCATAACCTGCACTCGTATATTCTGCGCCAGCATATCCTGCGCCAGCATATCCTGCGCCAGCATATCCTGCGCCAGCATATCCAGCACCAGCAGACTCACTTGCCTGTCCGCAGACATTTTGGTCGCCATATCCAGTGCCAGCATATCCTGCACCGGCAGACTCACTTGACTGTCCGCAGACATTTTGGTCGCTATATCCAGTGCCAGCATATCCTGCACCGGCAGACTCACTTGCCTGTCCGCAGACATTTTGGTCGCCATATCCTGCGCCAGCATATCCTGCGCCAGCAGACTCACTTGCCTGTCCGCAGACATTTTGGTCGCTATATTGAGCACCTGCATATCCAGTATCAGCAGTCACACCTGGCTGTCCATTCACATTTAAGTTCTGACCACTCCAAGACTCATTTACATTTGAGCTCTGACCACTTGAGTTCCCTACATATTCCTTCTGTCCTGAGGCAATGCTATAATCTACTGGAGCTTCAGCTGCACCGCCAAAGCTGCTTGTATTGTCGCTCATTTCGCCAAAATTATTTGTGCTGCCAGTGCCAGTTACTTCACCGACACCTTCATTGTTTCTGATATTTTCGCTGCAGCTGCTGTTATTGTTGTTAGTTTCCATATCTTTTTCACTCATAATAATTCCTCCCGATATTTATATATTTACAACTCCACTCATACCTTCTCTGGCAAGTACTTCGAGCTTATAATCCTTTTCCTTATAAAAGCCGCTTTCTTCAAGTATATTTTTTACCGTCTGATAAGCAAGCTGAGGAAAATTATTTTCCCTGCTGAGGTGAGCGAGTAATATAGTCCTAAATTTGGGCATTTTCTTCATAACTGATGCAATCGTTTCTCCCGCTGTCTCGTTTGACAGATGACCGCAATCTCCGAGGATTCGCCTTTTTAAATGGTACGGATAAGGACCTGCTTTCAGCATATTTACCTCGTGATTTGCTTCGATTATTATCAAATCAGAGCGTATCATCTCTCTAAATACATCTTGCGGCACATATCCAGTGTCTGTCGTTATTATCAGCTGCGAATCACCAGATCGAACAACATAGCACAACGGATGGAGTGCATCATGAGAAACAAGCATTGGCTTAATGTACATATCCCCGATTATAATTGTCTGTCCTTCGCATATGCATTTTAGAGAGCTTTGATCATGAACCTTGTCTGAAAGCCAGCCGCAAGTCTCTTCACTGGCATATATTTTTACTCCAGGATTTTGCTTAGTAAAAACCTTTAATCCCTTTACGTGATCCGAATGCTCGTGCGTAACAAATACTGCATTTAGATTTTTTCTTGCAGTCCCTGACTCTTCGAGCCCCATATGTATCCGCTTTGTAGTTATTCCGGCATCTATCAGCACCGCTGCTTCTCTACTTTTTACTAAATAACAGTTCCCACTGCTGCCGCTTGCAAAAGAGCAAAAGCTCAAATTCATGTTTTCTCCCGTCTCGGTCAGATGATGCATCACTGCCTCTTTCCGTTCCTCATTAATATTTGTAACCCTCTAGTGTGACAATAACTTGAACAATTTGTGTATTATTACTGTTGAAATGCAAAAAAGTAATTTATGCTTCCGTTGTCTAAAATAATTTCCCATGCAGGAAATGCTGTATCGTATAAAATTTCGTCAGCCATATCGCTGTCATCTACATAATAGACAAGCTTTATACCCACGATTTCGCGGCCTTTGAGTGAAATACGCTTTTGGGCAGCCTCTGCATCATCACCCGAACCAGATTCATCCTTCAAATCTCCGCCCGAACCCGCCAGCACGTCTCCAGATTCTTCTAAATTGTCACTCGTACCTTCTACATTGCCATTCAAAGCTTTCTCAACATCCGAATCGCCGTCCGAATCTCCTTCAATGTTTGATTTTCCACTCGAATCTGCCCCATTCTCTATATCTCCGCCCGAACCAGATTCATCCTTCAAATCATCACCCGAACCAGCTTCATCATCCGAGTCCTCTCCGCCTGAATCAACTTCATTATTCGAATCCTCTCCGCCTGAATCAACTTCATTATTCGAATCCTCACCACCTGAACCAATTTCATCATTCGAATAGTCTGATCCTGCATCGTTATCCAAATCATTCTCATCCACAATTTCTTCTGAATCGTCCAAAGTATTTTCCATATTGTCAGATATAAGACTGAGAATTGCAGCCGCAGGGTCTGTCAATCTTTGCTTTGTGCTTCTCTCATTTACAGGAATATACCACTTATAATCTATATCCGTTATGATTCCCCTCTCAAATATTACTTTTATATAGCACTCTTTTAGTTCAATATCATTGTAGCAGCCCTGAAATGTTATCCGTCCGCTGCCTTTTTTATTAATATCAGCGTCTCTTTGGCAGTTCGACAAACTAAATCCACAGTTTCTAGCAAACTTTTCCGCCCTTAAAACGTATTCTGAAATATTATCTTTATCGGAGAGTGCTGTCTTATTTGAAGCTTCCTTTAAGAGTGTCTTTTTTTTCTCCGATGATATCGTTTGATACTTCACAGAGATGGATGACATCCTTGCGCCAGAATCAGGCATATCACATGAAATAGTAATACCCACTTCTTCCATTTTTTGAATTGTATAATCATGAATCTCTGAATCATTTTTTTGCGTTCTGACATATTGGATTCCATAAACTGTCATCAACATTACATTTACAGCCAGAAGCACAATCAATATAATATTTTTCGCTCTCCCCCAGTCCATAATATATCCTCCAGTTCATCACAGCCAGCCTCAACTATGCCTTTTAACCAGCCCCAACTATGCCTTTCAGCCAGCCTCAACTGTGCCTTTCTTCATCTCATATAAAATACGTCTCAACCGCATCTTTCTCCAGTTGCCTTATCATACAAAAATTTAGATCCATCCTTCATTTCGACTCTCCAGGCAGGTTTGATCAAAAGTGGAAATGCTTCCGTATCTCTGACATAACAGATCTTGATATTTTCCATACCCTTAAGAAAATCCTTATAAGTGCTATATCCGAGTTCTTCTCCCATTTCCTTCCATTTTGCTTTCAAAAAATCGATAGGAGCATATTCCGATACAGACGCCTCACTCTCTGATATCTCATGCTGAGCACTCTCATCACTTGACTGTTCCGCAATGCCTGAAGCAGCAATATCCGAATCAAGCACCAATATATTTCTTTTATATAAAACAACCTGCTCACCATAAACGGTTATGTCTATAGCATTTCCTTTTGTATATTCGACTGGTATGTCGTCCAGCAATATTCCAAAATGGTATTTATATCCGTTCATTTTGCCTTGCGACACTTTTTCAGCACTTTTTAAGTAAGGCACCAGACCATTTTCATTTAACTCATCCCAGCCTCCATGCTCAGCCACAAATTCGATCGCAGTCCTAAGTGCATGATACATATCATAATCCGTATCATCTGAGCTATTTAGACTTTCTGAATATGAAAGACCTCCGTGTTCATCAATAATAAGCATTTGATTGCCCCCATAAGTATACATGACAGATCCTTTATTTTCAGTTATTTTTCTTACAAAATCAAGCCCCGACGTGAAAAATCCTGATGCTATATTGTTAATATTTTGTTGGTCCGCAATCGAGAATTCAAGCTGTCCCTGTTTTTCTGATATCGTCAAGGAGTCTGTTTTTTCCTCTTCCTGTATATGTGCCATGCTTGACACTCCAACTAGTCTTTTTACAGTTGTATATGTATCTTTATCTAATTTTGATGCACACTCCAACAGATTATCAAGTCTTTTTCCAGTAATCCCCTTAGCGTTTTCTTTTATTTTTATTTTGCAATGCAAATCATTTAAACTATCTTTTATATACAGATAATTTTCGTTCTTGCCGCCTACAGCAATTGAGTCAAATTGCTCAATCTTCTTATTGTCTAAACCATCTTTTATCTCCTTCAATTTTTCATATTCTCTAAAATCCTGAGAGTAATTGAATTTCATCTCGACGGATTTATATTTTTTCATATCATCATATTCTTCTTCCGTGATTTCTGTACAAGAA
>CAVJDC010000017.1:0-24333 GCA_963648085.1 Anaerovoracaceae bacterium | reverse complement strand
AGCTAGAGCGCGAGATGGCTAGAATGTATGTCGGCTGAAATGCATGATAGCTAGAGCGCGAGATGGCTAGAATGTATGTCGGCTGAAATGCATGATAGCTAGAGCGCGAGATGGCTAGAATGTATGTCGGCTGAAATGCATGATAGCTAGAGCGCGAGATGGCTAGAATGTATGTCGGCTGAAATGCATGATAGCTAGAACATATGTCGGCTGAAACGCATGATGGCTAGAACATATGTCGTCTGAAACGCATGATTGCCAGGACATGTATAGAAATAGAGGAGTGAAATGATGCCAGGTAAGATACGAAAAAAGAAAAACATCTCAAATATCGTGCTTGTCGTGGTATTCCTCATAGGACTTGCCATCTTGCTTTACCCTTCTCTTAGCAACTATGTCAATTCAATGAACCAGTCCAGGGCGATTAGGGATTATGAGAAAAGCCTTGCAGACTTGTCTGCTGAGGATTATGAAAAAATATTCGAGGAAGCTGAAAAGTATAATGACTCGCTGCGAGAGCTTGTTTATCCGCTGCTCTATTGTGACAAAATCAATGGATATGAGGAGACGCTCAGCGTGGAAAAGGGGGCTATAATGGGATATATATCCATTGATAAGATAAATGTAGAGCTGCCAATTTATCATGGAACATCTGATTCCGTCCTAAATACAGCAGTAGGACACCTAGAAGGGACTAGTCTTCCTATTGGGGGAGAAGGCACACATGCAGTCCTTTCTGCACATCGTGGACTCCCTAGCGCAAAGCTTTTTTCAAATCTGGACAGGCTAGAGAAGGGCGATACGTTTGAAATCACAGTACTAGACAGAACCTTGACATATGAAGTAGATCAGATCAGAATTGTCGAGCCGTCGCAGACGGATGATCTGGCAATCACTCCCGGAGAGGACTATTGCACGCTCCTTACCTGCACGCCTTATGGAATCAATACTCATCGTCTTTTGGTGCGGGGCACAAGAGTTGAAAATGCTGCAGATAAGCATGCGTTATACATCTCTGCAGATGCCTACAGGATAGATTCACTTATAATCACACCTATCGTGGCTGCACCTATGCTCTTTGTCCTTCTTATCATATTACTGGTCAAGTATCGAAAAAAGGGGAATGAAAAAGTCAGGTCATGACCGTGAAAAAAGGGGAATGAAAAAGACAGATCATGACCGTGAAAAAAGGGAATGAAAAAAAGACAAATCTTGACCGCGTGTATGTGAAGTAATATAATTGTCGGAGTGATTTACGGAGTGTGACAGAATATGATTACATTATTATCTAAATTATTTATAAAAGAAAATGAATCTGAAGAAAAGAAACGTACTCTTTATGGCATGCTATGCGGTCTGCTTGGCATAGGACTGAATATTTTGCTTTTCGCGGGCAAGCTGACAGCTGGGCTTATTTCCGGCTCAGTTTCTATTACTGCTGATGCCTTCAACAACCTGTCTGATGCGGGATCATCCGTCGTTACTTTGTGCGGCTTCAAGCTTGCTGCTGCAAAGCCTGACCCAGAGCACCCATATGGTCATGGCCGAGTAGAGTACATATCTGGTCTGGTGATTTCAGCTGTGATCATTGTGATGGCTATCGAGCTCTTCAAGGAGTCAATAGGAAAAATATTCCATCCTGAGAGCACGGTATTTTCTGCTCTCGTAGCAGTCATATTGATAATATCGATTTTGGTTAAGTGCTATATGGCATATTATAATGGTCAGATCGCCGGCAAAATCAATTCCGCTGCTCTAAAGGCAGCCGCTAAGGACTCTATCAGCGACTGCGTGGCAACTGCAGTGGTTCTTGCGACTAGCATACTGAGCAGCCTCACCTCTCTGCAGCTTGACGGGTGGTGTGGGGTATTAGTTTCAATCTTCATTTTTTACTCCGGATTTTCGGCTGCCAGAGATTCTATCGACCCACTCTTAGGTACTCCGCCGACAGATGAATTTGTCGATGATATAAAGCATACTGTTCTTGACTTTAGCGAGGATATCGTTGGCGTTCACGACTTGATGGTCCATGACTATGGTCCAGGCCGCAAGATTATATCTCTTCATGTGGAGGTACCGGCAGACGGAGATATTCTCAGCATTCATGACGTCATAGACAATCTGGAAAAAAATATAGCAGCAAATTTTGGCTGCACTGCTACTATTCATATGGATCCTGTGGATACTAAGGATCCGCGTGTAGCGTCTCTTAAGGAACAGGTATCAGAGCTTGCAAAAGAAATATATTCCGATATCACTATCCATGATTTTAGAGTAGTTTTTGGCGAGACTCATACGAATCTTATCTTTGACATGGATGTGCCGTTTACATGCCCTCTTGATGATGAAAATGTCAAAGCTGCTGCAAGAGAACTGATCAGGCAAAGGCTTGGAGCTCACTATTACATAGTTACTGTGATTGATAGAAATAATTAGCTTTAGACGTGATTTGGATGGTGAAAGCTAAGATTTCTATAAGTGGGGCGACATATAAAGTTAAGCAAAACACGTAAATGTTGTTTGGAATTGTTTTGTAATGACGGAAAATGTAAAAAAAACAGCAATTTTCTCGATTGGAAATTGACTTCACAATATTTAACACAGGGGGAGTATCATTTATCTATAGGAAGTTTCGTCGCAAGAATAAATGAGAGCCAAAAGAGGCAGGGGAGAAGAATGACAAAGAAGGATTTGAAGAGGCTCGGACGCCGAGAGCTTTTGGAAATGATGATTGCGATCAGTCGGAAAAATCAGGCGCTGCAGGAAGAAAATGAAAGCCTCAGAAAGCAGATTGATAAGAAGATGCTGCAGATGAACGAATCAGAGACTCTTGCTGACGCTATCCTCAAGGTAAATGGCATCGTGGATGCAGCAGACAGATCTGCAAAGCAATATTATGAAAGAGTCGAAATTTATGCAGAAAAAATGCGTAAGCAAAAGCTTGAAGAATTTGAAAGGATTTCAAATGAAGCAGAGCGTGTCGTGCAGATGGCTCTTGAGGAGAGAAATCGCCAAAAGATGCTTGCAGAGCAATATTGCAGCACACTTCCAGACAGACTAGGCGTATTCTTTGATGAGCATCCAGGTTTAAGAGAGATGCTAAATGTACAGACAGTATAAAAGAAATACGCTGAACGTACAGACAGTATAAAAGAAATACGCTGAACATACAGATGGTATAAAAGAAAATGCCAAACATGCAGGCCGTATGAAGCTTTATCTTTTGAATAGAAGCGGTATGAGGCATTATCTTTTGAATCGAAGCGTTATGAAGCTTTAGCTTTTGAATAGAGGCGGTACACCGCACAGTTGACTTAGAGTCAACTGTGCGGTGTACCTTTTTTATTTGCGCAAGTAATGCCGAATAGGGGCTGCTTAGCTAAAGCTTATTGATTATTTACCAGTATTTTATCCCAACCGCATCGGATTTTCAAGAGAAACATACGCCGTTGCAATGCATTTTCGGCAGGTTGTTATGATCCGGCTATGCAGGTTGCTATGATCTGGCTATGCAGGTTGCTACGATCTGGGCATGTCGTAGACTTTGAGCATAGAAATCCTACAAAGCCTGTTGAACTCAAATCTGGGGCCTACAAAGCCTGTTGAACTCAAATCCGGGGCCTACAAAGCCTGTTGAACTCAAATCTGGGGCCTACAAAGCCTGTTGAACTCAAATCCGGGGCCTACAAAGCCTGTTGAATTCAAATCCGAGGGAAGAGACAGAGCTGAACACATTTTAAACTTGGCGGTATGACTCTCAGATGAGTCGCAAGAATCTAAAAAAGCATGAACAAGAATCTGGAAAAACATGAAAAAAGAAACACTCGGATGAGTGGTAAATGATGACGCGATGAAATACTTGCAACTGCTTGATTGCAGCGAAAAAATAAACATAAAAAAACTAAAAAATTGTTTGAAAAAAGTATTGCAATCAAAGCACCAATCTTGTATACTGTATGAGCGTGTTGCGGGGTTTCTATGCCCTTTTACAGGGCACGACAATCCGAGAAAGAACAAAAAAATGGCTGAATTTCAACATATGAAGCCGTTGGTCGTTTCTGATGATGCGCACTTGCGATGAAGTGAGAAGTTACTGAGCTATCAGATAATTCTCACGGAGAATTGTTCGCTCAAAGAAGCGAGCGCAGGGTAAGATTTTTTCCTTGTGGTCCGAAATTATGGAACACACGGAAAAGTGTGAACAACAAAATCCCTCGTACAGAAATAGCGAAAACGTACGAAAAAACAAGGAGGAAAGACTATATGAGCAGTCAAAAAATCAGAATTAAGTTAAAGGCTTATGATCACAAGGCACTTGATCAGAGCGCAGTAAAGATTGTAGAAACAGCTAAGAAGACAGGAGCTGAGGTTTCAGGTCCTATCCCTCTTCCTACTGAGAAGGAAGTTGTTACAATCCTGAGAGCAGTACATAAGTACAAGGATTCAAGAGAACAGTTTGAACAGAGAACTCACAAGAGACTCATCGACATTCTCAGCCCTACACCAAAGACTGTAGACGCTCTCATGAAACTCGACATGCCAGCTGGCGTTGACATCGAGATTAAATTATAAGACAGTTACTAAGTATATATATAGATTTTTCGATAGGGCACGTCAGTCTGGCGTTCCGTTTATGAGTTGCACAGACTAGCCTAGATGATGGCGTGCTGACGCAAGGATTCCGAAAGGAAGCCCGCTGCAGAAAAGTCTCCATAAAGCTGACAGATCCTGTGAGTGACAGGACTTTCGACATGACGGAATGTTCACACCCGCTATTTTGGAAGGACGGGCCGCAAGCAGGCATGTGGAAGCTGCACTTAGTATGATTGCAGACATTTCGCCTGTGATCCGCTGTAAGAGTAAAGGAGGAAGAAAGAATGAACACTATTTTAGGAAAAAAAGTCGGAATGACTCAGATTTTTTCCGAAACTGGCGTTGCGATTCCTGTTACAGTTATTGAAGCAGGTCCGGTTGTAGTAACTCAGGTTAAGACAACTGAAACTGACGGATATGAAGCTGTACAGATCGGTTACGTTGACGAAAAGGCTCACAGAGTAACAAAGCCGCTCAAGGGACACTTTGAAAAGGGTTCTGTAGCAGCTAAGAAGTACCTGAGAGAAGTAAGAGTAGAAAATGCTGCTGAGTATCAGGTAGGTCAGGAATTCACAGTAGAGATTTTCGAAGAAGGCAAGAAGCTTGATGTTACAGGAGTTTCAAAAGGTAAGGGAACTCAGGGCAACATCAAAAGACACGGCCACCACAGAGGACCTATGGGCCACGGCTCAAAGCACAAGAGACTCGCAGGCGCTCTGGCAGCAGGTACTTATCCTTCAAGAGTATTCAAGGGCAACAAGGGTCCTGGAAGAATGGGCCGCGAGACAGTTACAGTTCAGAATATCGAACTCGTAAAGGTTATTCCGGAAAGAAACGTTCTTCTCATCAAGGGTTCCGTTCCTGGAAACAAAGGCGGACTTCTCAAGATCAGCTACGCTGTAAAGGGACAGGACAAGTAAGAATTTCAGAAGGAGGAATAGAAAATGGCTAAAGTAACCATGCTTAATATGGCAGGCGAAGCTGCCGGTGAACTCGAACTGAACGATGATATCTTCGGTATCGAAATCAACGAATTCGCAGTGCATGAAGTTATAAAGAATTATCTCGCCAACCAGAGACAGGGTACTCAGTCAGCAAAGACTAGAGGCGAAGTTAGAGGAGGCGGAAGAAAGCCTTTCAGACAGAAGGGTACAGGTCGCGGCAGACAGGGAAGCCTTACATCACCAAGCCACATCGGCGGCGGTGTAGTATTTGCTCCAAAGCCAAGAGACTACAGCTATACAGTGCCTAAAAAGGTTAAGAGACTTGCTCTTAAGTCTGCACTTTCTTCAAAAGTAAAGGAAGAAGAGATCATCGTTCTCGATGCACTCACATTTGAAGAACCAAAGACAAAAGAAATGATCAAGGTTCTCGAAAATGTAAAGGCAGCAAAGAAGGCACTGATCATCACAGCAGAAAAGGACGAAAACGTTGTCAAGTCAGCAGCAAACATCCCTGGAGTTAAGACTTCCATCGTAACTGCTATGAACACTTATGACATCGTTAATGCTACAAGCTTCATCATCACTAAGGAAGCAGTAGAAAAGATTCAGGAGGTGTATTCATAATGAAAACCCCTTACGACGTAATTATAAAGCCAGTCATCACAGAAAAGTCTATGGATGACGCGACTATGAAGAAATACACATTCAAGGTTGCTCCAGATGCAAACAAGACTGAAGTTAAGCTCGCTCTCGAAGAAATCTTCGGCATCGATGTAGCTAAGGTAAATATCATGAATGTAAAAGGTAAAGTTAAGAGACAGGGAAGAAATGTTGGCAGAACTCCTGATTCCAAGAAAGCGATCGTTACGCTTAAGGAAGGAAGCAAGGAAATCGAATTCTTCCAGGGATTATAAGGAGGAAATGACTGATGGCAATTAAAAAGTATAAGCCGAATACGCCGGGTCAGAGAGGCATGACGGTTTCTGCATTTGACGAAATCACAAAGACAACTCCGGAAAAGTCACTCACAGTTACTCTGAAGAAGCATGCCGGAAGAAATGTAAGAGGTAAGATTACCGTAAGACACAGAGGCGGCGGCTACAGACATAAGTACAGAATCATCGACTTCAAGAGAAATAAAGACGGCGTACCTGGAAAGGTAGCAGCTATCGAATATGATCCAAACAGAAGTGCCAACATCGCTCTCATCAATTATGCAGACGGTGAAAAGAAGTATATCATTGCTCCTTATAAGCTCAAGGTTGGAGCTACTATTGAAAATGGACCTGACGCTGATATCGTTATCGGAAATGCTCTCCCTCTGAAGAATATTCCAGTTGGTACAGTTATTCACAATATCGAACTTAAGCCAGGTGCAGGTGGTCAGCTCGTAAGATCAGCAGGCAACGGCGCTCAGCTCATGGCTAAGGAAGGCAATTATGCTCAGGTAAGACTCCCATCCGGCGAAGTTAGAAAGATCAGAATCGAATGCAGAGCCACAATTGGTGAAGTCGGCAATATCGATCACGAAAATATCAAGATCGGTAAGGCAGGCAAGAAGAGACATATGGGCATCAGACCTACAGTAAGAGGTTCCGTAATGAACCCTAACGATCACCCTCACGGTGGTGGTGAAGGACGTGCTCCTATCGGACGTAAGGGTCCTGTTACTCCTTGGGGTAAGCCAGCTCTTGGTCTCAAGACTAGAAAAAAGAACAAAGCGTCAAACAAGTATATTGTTAAGAGACGTAACGATAAATAGTTGAAGGGAGGAAATGAAAAATGGGCAGATCATTAAAAAAAGGACCTTTTGTCAATAAAAAGTTACTTGAAAGAATCGAAGCTCTCAATGCAGCAAACGAAAAGAAAGTTTTAAAGACATGGTCAAGACCGTCAACTATTTTCCCTCAGATGGTTGGACATACAATTGCTGTACATGATGGAAGAAAGCATGTTCCTGTATATATCGAAGAAGACATGGTAGGACATCGTCTTGGTGAATTCGCACCTACAAGAACTTATAGAGGTCATGCAGATAAAGAAAAATCTTCTAAGAGAGGTTAATTCGAAAGGAGGGCTTAAGAATGGAAGCCAGAGCCATAGCAAAGTACGTAAGAATGTCTCCGAGCAAGCTCAAGCCTGTCTGTGATCTCATCAGAGGCAAGAGTGTGAACGAAGCATTAACTATATTAAAATTTACACCTGGTAAGGGATCTGAAATCGTAGAAAAGGTTGTAAAATCAGCTGCTGCAAATGCAGAAAACAATCACGACATGAATCCGGACGCATTATATATTGCTGCTATTTCAGCAAACAAGGGTCCTACAATGAAGAGATTCAAGGCTGGTTCTCAGGGCAGAGCATCTATCATCCTGAAGAGATCAAGCCATGTCGACGTTACGGTTAAAGAAAGATAGTCTGAACAGGAGGAAATATAATGGGTCAGAAAGTAAGTCCACACGGATTGAGAGTCGGCGTAATCCAGGACTGGGATTCTAAGTGGTACGCAGATAAAAACAGCTTTTCTGATTATCTGATCGAAGATAAGAAAGTCAGAGAATTTATAAAGAAGAAGCTCTACATGGCTGGTATATCAAGAATACTGATCGAAAGAGCAGCAAACAATCAGATGAGAATCACTATTCTCGCTGGCAAGCCTGGTATGATTATCGGAAGATCAGGCGCAGGTATTGATGAGCTTAAGGGTGAACTCCAGAAGTTCACAGGCAAGAGCGTAAATCTCAATATCGTTGAAGTAAGAAGAACTGAACTAGATGCACAGCTTACAGCAGAAAGTATTGCACAGTCTCTCGAAAGAAGAGTTGCATTCAGAAGAGCTATGAAGCAGGCTATCGGCAGAACTATGAAGGCTGGCAGCAAGGGCATCAAGGTTGTATTGTCAGGAAGACTCGGCGGTGCTGAAATCGCTAGAAGCGAAAAGTATAGCGAAGGAAATGTTCCTCTTCATACAATCAGAGCAAATATTGACTATGGTTTTGCTGAAGCTGATACTACTTACGGCAAGATCGGTGTTAAGGTATGGATCAACCAGGGCGAAGTTCTTGGTAAGGACCTCGTAAGTCCTATTCCTGAAGAAGCTTCAAAGCCAGATAGAAAGGGCAAAAGAAGACAGGACGGCGACAGAAGAAGACAGGGCGGCGACAGAAGAGAAGGCGGAAACCGTCGTGATAGAAGAGATCGCAATGGTCGTCAGGAAGAAACTAAGGTTATGCCTGTTCAGAGAAGAAAGCTCATCAAGAAAGCTGAAGAACCAGCTCCTCAGGCAGAAGAAGCTGCACCACAGGTAGAAGAAGCTCCTGCTGAGGAAGCTCCTGTTGAAGAATAGGAATGAGAAAGGAGGAACGAACCAATGTTAATGCCAAAAAGAGTCAAGCATCGTAGATTGCACAGAGGCAGAATGAAGGGTACTGCTACTAAGGGTAACCAGATTACATATGGTTCTTATGGACTCGTTGCACAGGAATGCGGTTGGATCAAGTCAAATCAGATCGAAGCTGCCAGAATTGCAATGACAAGATATATCAAGAGAGGCGGTCAGGTATTTATCAAGATCTTCCCTCACAAGTCAGTTACTAAGAAGCCTGCAGAAGTAAGAATGGGTTCAGGAAAAGGTTCTCCTGAATTCTGGGTTGCTGTAGTTAAGCCAGGCAGAGTAATGTTCGAACTCGAGGGAGTTCCTGAAGAAAAGGCTAGAGAAGCTATGCGTCTCGCAGCTCACAAGCTCCCTGTCAAGTGCAAGTTTGTAGTTAAGGAAAAGGGCGGTGAAGAATAATGAAAATCGAAGCAATCAAGGAAATGACACCGGCAGAACTCAACAGCGAACTTCTCAAGCTTAAGAATGATTTATTCAACCTGAGATTCCAGCACGTTACAGGCCAACTCGAAAATCCTGTAAAGATGAGAGAAGTTAAGAAAGATATCGCCAGAATCAAGACTGTGCTTAGAGAAAAGGAACTCGCAGCAGAGGCATAACCGGAAAGGAGGATGTGATATGTCAGATAGAAATAGCAGAAAGACAAAGGTCGGTGTTGTAGTAAGCAACAAAATGGACAAGACAATCACTGTTTCAGTAGAAGACTTCGTAAGACATGCTCTTTACGGTAAGGCTGTTAAGAGAACGAAGAAGTTTAAGGCTCATGACGAAATGAACGAATGCAGCATCGGTGATACAGTAAAAATCATGGAGACAAGACCGCTTAGCAAGAGCAAGAGATGGAGACTTGTTGAAATCGTAGAAAAGGTAAGATAACTGCGGGAAGGAGACAGAAATGATCCAGACAGAAAGCAGGCTTAGAGTTGCCGACAATTCCGGTGCTAAGGAATTATTATGCATCCGTGTATTGGGCGGCACAGGCCATAAAGTTGCAAATATAGGTGATGTAATTGTTTGCGCTGTTAAGGATGCCACTCCAGGTGGCGTAGTTAAGAAGAGCGATGTAGTTAAGGCTGTTATCGTTCGTTCTAAGAGCGGCGTAAGAAGACCGGACGGAAGCTACGTGAAGTTTGACCAGAACGCAGCGGTAGTCATCAAGGATGACAAGAGCCCGGTTGGTACACGTATTTTCGGACCTGTAGCCAGAGAACTCAGAGACAAAGGCTACATGAAGATCGTGTCACTGGCACCAGAAGTACTCTAATAAGTAGGAGGTGTTAAGATGCATATCAAAAAGAATGACACAGTTGTCGTTATCACAGGTAAGGATAAGGGCAAGAAGGGCAAGGTTATTAAGGCCATGCCAAAGCAGAATAAAGTAATCGTTGAAGGCGTGAATATTCAGACAAAGCACGCAAAGCAGACAAGAACTACTCCTGCCGAAATCAAGCACCAGGAAGGTCCTATCGATGCTTCAAACGTTATGTACTATGACAGCAAGGCTAAGAGCGCAACTAGAATCGGTTATGCGTTTGAAGACGGCAAGAAAGTCAGAGTATCAAAGAAGACAGGCGACAAAATCGATTAGTAGACTGACCGGAAAGGAGGTAGAGAATCTTGGCAGCTAGACTTAAGGATTATTACAAGAATACCGTTTTTAACGGCTTAATTGATAAATTTCAGTACAAGAACACAATGGAAGTACCTAAGCTCGAAAAGATCACTCTGAATATGGGACTTGGCGGTATCAAGGACAATCAGAAGATGATCGAGACAGCCATTCAGGAGCTGGGCGTTATCACTGGACAGAAGCCAGTTATGACAAAGGCAAAGAAGTCAATCGCAAACTTCAAGCTCAGAGAAGGCATGGTGATCGGTGCAAAGGTTACACTTAGAGGCGACAATATGTATGTTTTCGCTGATAAGTTCTTCAATATTGCATTGCCTAGAGTAAGAGACTTCAAGGGCGTAAACAAAAATTCCTTCGATGGCAGAGGAAACTACACTATGGGCATCAAGGAACAGCTTATCTTCCCTGAAATCGACTACGATAAGGTTGATATGATCAAGGGCATGGATATAACATTTACAACTACGGCTAAGACAGACGAAGAAGCACAGGCTCTCCTCGAACTGCTTGGTATGCCGTTCGAAAAATAGTTTAGGAGGGAATGAATTATGGCTAAGACATCTCTCAAAGTAAAGCAGCAGAGAAAACCGAAATATTCTACTCGTGCATATACAAGATGTAAGGTATGTGGCAGACCACATTCTGTTCTCAAGAAGTACGGTATTTGCAGAATCTGCTTTAGAGAAATGGCATACAAGGGTGAGATTCCAGGTGTCAGAAAGGCAAGCTGGTAAACCGTAACCAGGGAAAGGAGGACACAAAAATGACAATGACTGATCCTATTGCAGATATGCTCACAAGAATCAGAAATGCCAATGTAGCAGGTCACAAGACAGTGGAAATTCCTGCTTCAAAGATGAAGAAGGCTATTGCTGAAATCCTCAAAGAAGAGGGTTACATCACTGATTACGAAGTAATCGAGGATGGCAAGCAGGGCACAATCAAAGTTACTATGAAATATGCAGCTGGTAAGGAACGTGTTATCAGCGGTCTCAAGAAGATTTCTAAGCCTGGTCTCAAGGTTTATGCTAAGAAGGATGATGTTCCTAAGGTATTGGGCGGTCTCGGAATCGCTATTATCTCAACATCAAGTGGTATCATCACTGACAAAAAAGCAAGAGCTTTAGGTGTTGGCGGCGAAGTTATCTGTTACGTTTGGTAGGGAGGAATTAAAATGTCAAGAATAGGTAAAATGCCTGTAGCAATCCCAGCCGGCGTAGAAGTTAAATTTGAAAACGGTATTATTACTGTAAAAGGCCCTAAGGGTGAACTTACGCAGGCTGTAGATACAAAGTATGTAAATGTTGCAGTTGAAGACGGCAATGTTGTAATCACAAGAGAAGCTGATTCAAAGGAAGAAAGATCAGCTCATGGTCTTTATAGAGCTCTCATAGCAAATATGGTAAAGGGCGTAAATGAAGGCTTTGAAAAGAAACTCGAGCTCGTAGGCGTTGGCTACAGAGCTGAGAAGAAGGGTGATACACTCGTATTAAGTCTTGGTTATTCACATCCTATCGAAATGAAAGATCCTGAAGGAATCACAACTGAAGTACCTAGTCAGACTGAGATTGTCGTAAAAGGCATCGATAAGGCTGTAGTAGGAAACTACGCAGCAGTTATCAGACAGCACAGAAAGCCTGAACCTTATAAGGGCAAGGGTATCAAGTATGCCGGCGAATATATTCTCAGAAAAGAAGGTAAATCAGGCGCGAAATAATTAGGAAGGAGTGAATAAAAATGGCAAAAGCTACTAAGAAAGAAAAGCGTCTTGCAAGACATGCAAGAGTAAGAAAGCATATATCCGGAACTCCTGAAAGACCAAGACTTTGCGTATTTAAGAGCTCTAAGCACATTTATGCTCAGGTTATCGACGATGTAAGCGGCACTACACTGTGTGCAGCATCTACACTTGATGCAGATGTAAAGGCTGAAGCAGCTTACGGCGGAAACAAGGCAGCAGCTAAGGTTGTAGGTCTTGCAGTTGGCAAGAAGGCTCTCGCTAAGGGAATCGAAAATGTTTCTTTCGACAGAGGCGGATTCTTATTCCACGGCAGAGTGCAGGAATTAGCTGACGGTGCCCGTGAGGCAGGATTAAAATTCTAACAGGAGGAGGACAATATGCGCAATAATGCAACAGCTCCAAAGAGCGAGTACAAAGAGACTATTGTCAACATCAGACGTGTTGCAAAGACTGTAAAGGGCGGCCGCAACATGAGATTCAGTGTTACTATGGTTGTTGGCGACGAAAATGGTCACGTTGGTGTTGGCCTCGGAAAGGCTGCTGAAATTCCTGAAGCAGTTAGAAAAGCAACAGAAGATGCAAAGAAGAAGATGATTGAAGTTCCTATTACAGGTACTACAATCCCTCATAGAAATACAGGTATCTTTGGCGCAGGCAAGGTTCTCGTTATGCCTGCAGCTCCTGGTACAGGCGTTATCGCCGGCGGTTCAGTTCGTCTCGTTCTCGAACATGCTGGTATCAGAGACGTAAGAGCTAAGTCAATCGGTTCAAACAATGCCGTAAATATGGCATTGGCTACTATGGAAAGCCTTTCTTCTCTCAAGACTGTAGAACAGGTTGCTAGATTAAGAGGAAAGACTAAGGAAGAAATCTTAGGATAAGGAGGAAGACATGGCTGGTAAGCTCAAGATTACTTTAGTGAAGAGTACAATCGGTTCTTCTCCTAAGCAGAGAAAGGTTGTAGAAGCACTGGGCCTTAAGAAGTTAAATAAGAGCGTTGAACTCCCTGACAATGCCGCTACTCGCGGCGCTGTCACAAAGGTTCAGCACCTCGTAAAGGCAGAAGAAATTTAATTAGGAACTGGAGGTGTAAGACATGAAACTGCATGAACTTAGTAAGCCAATCGGTTCAACTAAGAACTCAAAGAGAAAGGGCAGAGGTACAGGCACAGGCAATGGTACTACTGCAGGCAGAGGCATGAACGGTCAGAAGTCTAGAAGCGGCGGCGGTGTAAGACTCGGCTTCGAAGGCGGACAGATGCCTTTATATAGAAGAATTCCTAAGAGAGGATTCACAAACGTATTCAGAAAAGAGTGGTCAGTTATGAACGTAAGTGACCTCAACTGCTTTGAAGACGGTACAGAAATCACACCTGAACTTCTTATAGCTGAAGGAAAGGTAAAGCAGGTTAAGGCTGGAGTAAAGATCTTAGGAGAAGGGGATCTTGAAAAGAAATTAACTGTAAAAGCAAATAAATTCACAAAAGCTGCAATTGAGAAAATCGAAGCCGCTGGCGGAAAGGCTGAGGTGATCTAATGAATGCTTTGAAGTCGCTCGGACAGGCTTTTAAAGTGCCTGAAATCAGAAAAAAGCTGTTATTTACCATCCTGATGCTGGTAATTTTCAGACTCGGTTGTTGTATTCCGGTACCAAACATCGACAGGTCGGTCCTAAGCGAATACTTCGGCAGTGCGTCAGGATTATTCGGACTGTTTGACATGTTTTCCGGTGGTTCATTTAGTAACTTTACTATATTCGCACTGAGCATTACGCCTTATGTTACAGCATCGATTATTTTACAGCTCCTTACAGTAGTTATTCCTCATCTCGAAGCTCTTTCGAAGGAGGGTACTGAAGGAAGAAGAAAACTCGCACAGTATACCAGATATCTCACAGTTATACTTGCACTTCTTCAGGCTGTAGGTCTTACGGTAGGTCTCTTCAGAAGTGCCGTAATGAATAAATCAGCATTTTCAATTATATTGGTGGTACTCGTACTCACAGCAGGTACAGCATTCCTGATGTGGCTCGGTGAGCAGATCAACGAACATGGTATCGGAAATGGTATCTCATTGATCATCATGGCGGGTATCGTAGCAAGAATGCCAAGCGCAATCCACAACACATATACAAGATGGCAGTCAGGTGAGGTAAGCCTCATCAGCATTATCGTCTTCTTGATATTTGCAGTTGTAGTAATCGTTGGTATCATCGAAATCCAGGAAGGTACAAGAAAGATTCCTGTACAGTATGCAAAGAGAGTGATCGGACGCAAGATGTACGGCGGCCAGAATACACATATTCCTCTCAAGGTAAATCAGGCAGGCGTAATTCCAGTAATCTTCTCGATTTCAATCCTTCAGTTCCCACTGACTATCACATACTTTACAGACGCAAATGGCGGCTTTGCCAGATTCGTTACAAAGTATCTGACAACAAATGGAAATCCTGGCGTATGGATTTATGCAGTAGTAAATATCCTGTTGATCATCTTCTTCACATATTTCTACACTGCAATCACATTCAACCCACAGGATGTTGCAGACAACCTGAAGGCAAATGGCGGCTTTATCCTCGGTATCAGACCGGGCAGACCGACTGTTGAATATCTCACAAAGATTATGAACCGAATCACATTTGCAGGATCTATATTCCTCGCAATTATAAGTACGATGCCAATCGCACTCGGTCATTTCACTCAGCTCGGCATTCAGTTTGGTGGTACTTCACTGCTTATCGCAGTCGGTGTAGCACTTGACACGATGAAGCAGCTAGAGTCACAGCTCGTTATGAGAAATTATTCAGGATTCCTGAAATAGTATAGGAGGCGCAGAATGTTAAACATCATATTATTAGGACCTCCGGGAGCAGGTAAAGGCACCCAGGCAGAGCTTATTGTTGAAAAGTACGCTATTCCTCAGATTTCTACAGGTGATATCTTCAGAGCCAATATCAAAAATGGCACTGATCTTGGTAAGAAGGCTAAGTCTTATATGGACAAGGGCGAACTTGTACCAGATGAGCTTGTAGTTGATCTTGTAAAAGACAGACTTGATCAGGATGATTGCAAGGATGGTTTCATGCTTGACGGCTTTCCTAGAACAGTTTTCCAGGCAGAAGAGCTTGACAAGATAATGTCAGCAAAGGGCCTCGAAATCAACAAAGTCCTCAATATTGATGTACAGCCTGCAAAGCTGATCGACCGTATTGCTGGCAGAAGAGTATGCAAGGCATGCGGCGCTACATACAATGTAAGCACAAAGCCAACTAAGGCAGAGGGTGTCTGCGATGCATGCGGCGGTGAAGTATATCAGAGAGCTGACGACAATAGAGAAACTGTTGAAAACAGAATTTCTGTATACGAAAAAGAAACTGCTCCGCTCGTTGATTATTATACTAAGTCTGGAAATATCGCAACTATCAATGGTGACCAGGCAATGGAAAGTGTATTTTCAGATATAAAGAGCGCACTGGGAGAATAACATGATCATCATAAAGTCCGATAAGGATGTAGAAATGATGAAAATTCCTGCCAGATTTACAGCCGAAATCTTAAGGGACCTCGAAGCTTATATTGCACCGGGGATTTCTACTTATGACATAGACCAGTTCGTAGAAAAACGTATCCTTGAAGGCGGGATGAAGCCTGCCTTTAAGGGGTACGGCGGATTTCCAGGAACAGCATGTGTATCTGTAAACGAAGTAATCGTACACGGAATACCTGACAGAAAGAAAGTGCTTAAGGAAGGTGATATCGTGAGTGTAGATGCAGGAGCGATATACAAGGGCTGGTATAGTGATATGGCAAGGACATTTGCAGTAGGAAGTATCAGTGAGGAAGCTAAGAGGCTTATAAGAGTCACAAGGGAATCTTTCTTTGAAGGCTTAAAATACTGCAGAGCAGGAAATTATCTTTCAGATGTATCACATGGGATTCAGACTTATATCGAAGAAAATGGCTTCGGTGTTATAAGGGATTATGTAGGTCACGGTGTAGGGCGTGAAATGCACGAAGAGCCACCTATTCCAAATTATGGAAGACCAGGCAGAGGACCAAAGCTTGTGAAGGGCATGGTGCTTGCTATCGAGCCGATGGTAAGTGCAGGCAGCTACAAGGTAGAGGTATTAGCTGACAGGTGGACAGCTCGCACAGTTGACGGAAGTCTTGCAGCTCATTATGAAAATACAGTCGTGATTACAGATGGTGATCCTGAAGTAATCACCCTGCTTTAAAAAATGAGGTGTAGTCTTATGAAAAATACAGAAAATCTCACAGCCGGACAGATTGTGAAATCACTAGCCGGACATGACAAAGGCGACATATTCTTTGTAGTGGAAGTAATCGATACAGATTATGTACTCATAGCTGACGGAGATAAGCGCAAGATAGAATCTCCAAAGAAAAAGAAGGCAAAGCATCTGCAGCCTTACAAGAAGATCAGCAAGAGCATCGCATCAAAGATTGCCGCAAAATCCCAAATTGAAAATATCGAACTTCAGAGAGAACTTGAAAAAAACGGGGCTATGCTGCTCGCGTTAGATGATCAGAGGGAGCAATAAAATATGTCTAAAAAAGATGTCATCGAAGTTGAAGGAACAGTGCTCGAGGCACAGCCAAATGCAATGTTCAAAGTAAAACTCGATAATGATTTTGAAGTCCTTGCTCATATATCGGGAAAGATACGTATGAATTTTATCAGAATTCTCCCAGGTGACAGAGTAAAGGTAGAATTATCGCCATATGATCTCACAAGAGGCAGAATCACATGGCGTGACAAATAGAGCAGAGGAGGCAAAAAAATGAAGGTAAGAGCTTCAGTAAAACCTATTTGCGAAAAATGCAAGGTTATCAAAAGACACGGAAAAGTAATGGTAATCTGCAAGAACCCTAAGCATAAGCAGACTCAGGGCTAATATCACAGATTTTTATGTCACAAAGATATGGGCTGCGAGACGTCTCGGATGAGATGCTCCGCAGCCCATGTTTGCAATTATAGAGAGCTGAATTTGCTGCAGACTTACGGCGGCGAAATGCAGTGCAAATTTATGGAGAATGATTACGCTGCAGACTTACGGCGGCGGGTTTTGCTGAAAAACGTGAAGAACCAAAAATATTGTGCATGAAATCTGAAAAAATATTGCGAAAAGGCGTGACATATCAACAAATACATGATATAATATTGCTTCGAGGTGTGGAATTTATTTAGCCGCAGAAAACCTGTTTCACTATTAAAATACAGGCCTTCGGTGGCTTTTTCGCATCCAAAAGTTAAGTTATTTTTATAAAGCAAAGAGGAGGTGTACGCGAATGGCTCGTATAGCCGGTGTCGATTTACCAAACGACAAGAGAGTTGAAATCGGACTCACTTACATTTATGGCATAGGAAGACCAACAGCGAATGATATCTTATCTAAAGCAGGTGTCAATCCAGACACTAGAGTTAAGGACTTAAGCGAAGAAGAAGTAGGTAAGATAAGAAAAATTATTGATGCTGAGTATCATGTAGAAGGTGATCTCAGAAGAGAAGTAAACTTCAATATCAAGCGTCTTATGGATATTGGATGTTACAGAGGCATCAGACATAGAAGAGGCCTTCCTGTCAGAGGTCAGAAGACAAAGACTAATGCTCGTACTAGAAAGGGCATTAAGAGAACTGTAGGCAGAAAAAAGAAGTAAAGGAGGTATGAGGAAAAATGGCTAAACCCGTAAAGAAGTCAGCGGCAAGAAAAAAGAGAAAAGAACGTAAAAATATTGAACGCGGTCAGGCTCATATCCAGGCTACCTTCAACAATACAATCGTGACACTTACAGACATGAGCGGCAATGCTCTGTCATGGTCAAGTGCTGGTTCCCTTGGTTTTAAGGGATCAAGAAAGTCAACTCCGTTTGCTGCACAGAGCTGTGCTGAAGTGGCTGCTAAGGGCGCTATCGAACACGGTCTCAAGACAGTTGAAGTATATGTAAAGGGTCCAGGTTCAGGCAGAGAAGCTGCTATCAGAGCACTTCAGACTGCAGGTCTTGAAATCACTATGATCAAGGACATTACACCTATTCCACACAATGGCTGCAGACCACCAAAGAGAAGAAGAGTGTAATTACATTATATTTCAAAGGAAATGGAGGAACAGTAAATGGCAAAGAATACTCAGCCCGTTCTCAAGAGAGCAAGAACTCTTGGCTTAGAACCGGGATTCATGGGCGTTGACAAGAAGTCAAAGAGAAACCCAAACCAGAGCAGAAGAAAAAAGAGTGACTACGCAGTTCAGCTCAATGAAAAGCAAAAGGTTAAGTTTGTTTATGGTCTTCTTGAAAAGCAGTTCAGAAATACATTTGACAAGGCAGCAAAGAGACCAGGCAGCACAGGTGAAAATCTCCTTCTCATGTTAGAGAGAAGATTTGACAATGTTGTTTATAGAATGGGCTTTGCAGCTACAAGAAGAGAAGCTAGACAGTTAGTATCTCATGGTCATTTCTATATTAATGGCAAGAAAGCAAACATCCCTTCAATGGAACTTAAAGAAGGCGATGTAGTTTCAGTAAAGGAAAAGAGCAAGGATTCAGTAAAATTCAAGCAGCTCAGAGATATGATCATCACTACTCCTAAGTGGGTTACAATTGATACAGATAAGCTCGAAGGTAAGGTAGTTGCATTACCTGCAAGAGAAGATATCGATGTTCCTATTGCAGAACATCTCATCGTAGAATTGTACTCTAAGTAATAGCCGGATTTATAATGATGATGATATTTTGCTTCATCGTGTGATAAAGACGCACACAAGGCTGAAAGGGAGGAGTTCGAGTGATATCAATCGAAAAACCAATTATCGAAAAATTCATATCCGAGACAGAAAACTACGGGAAATTTGTCATAGAGCCTCTTCAGAGAGGTTATGGTACTACACTTGGAAATGCGATGAGAAGGATTCTTTTATCATCACTTCCAGGTGCCGCAATCACATCTGTTAAGTTTGGTGAAGGCGTATTTCACGAGATTTCTACTATTCCCGGTGTGAAAGAAGATGTTACCGAGATAATTCTCAACTTAAAGAAAATTTCTGTCAGACTTGATGGTGATGATCCTGTGACAAGAACTATTATTGTGAGAGGAACAGAAAAGACAGAAGTCACTGCAGAGATTTTCGATGGCGACACAATAAAGATCTTCAACAAGGATCTGCATATTGCTACACTTGACGAAAGCGCTGTACTTGAGATGACAGTTGTATTCGACAAAGGCAGAGGATATAGGCCTGCCGAACAAAACAAGTCAGAAAGTCTTGATGTACGCACGATTCCGGTAGACAGTATTTTCACTCCTGCTGTCAAGGTAAATTATACGGTTGAAAATACACGTGTAGGTCAGATTACAGATTTTGACAAGCTTACCCTTGAAATCTGGACTGACGGAAGCCTTACACCTCAGGAAGGTGTATCGATAGGCGCCAAGATTATGCGTGACCATCTCGACCTATTTATAAACCTTACAGAGGGAATAGACTCTGTCGAGACGATGGTTGAAAAGGAAGAAGACCAGAAGGAAAAGGTTCTCGAGATGACTATCGAGGAACTCGAACTTTCTGTAAGATCGTTCAACTGTCTGAAGAGAGCAAGCATAAATACTGTAGAAGAGCTTACGCTTAAGTCTGAAGATGAAATGATGAAAGTCAGAAATCTCGGAAAGAAGTCTCTGGACGAAGTTAAGAAAAAACTTGAAGAACTCGGTCTTTCACTCAAACCGGGTAATGAAGAATAGATATAAGGAGGTACTCACAAGTGAAAGGGCACAGAAAGCTTGGAAGACCTACGGCTCACAGAAAAGCTATGCTGAGAAATCAGGTAACTGACCTTCTCAGAGAAGGCAAGATTTCTACTACACTTACTAGAGCCAAGGAAACAAGAAGAATGGCAGAAAAGATGATCACACTTGGTAAGCGTGGTGATCTTCATGCAAGAAGACAGGCACTTGCCTACATCTATGATGAAGATGTAGTTACAATGCTCTTCGATGATATTGCACCAAAGTATGCAGAAAGAAATGGTGGATACACTAGAATCTTGAAGCTTGGTCAGAGAAGAGGAGATACAGCTGAAGTTGTATTCCTTGAACTGGTTTAATCAAACCTCATGCAAAATCCTTGAGTCATGCAGACACAGCGCAGATACTGCAAGGAAAAGGCATGTAAAGCGAATTTAATAAACCCCCGAGCACGTGCACCACGGTGCATGTGCTCGGGGGTTGTTAATTTCTGGCAATGAAATAATCATTTTGAAAAACGGACGCGAGGCTGCACGCCTTATTTCACGAGACAGCACTGTTTCGTTCTTGACGGATTCCCTCACTGGCGTCCTGAAAAATGATCACAACGAAAAAGCTCTTTGTTAAGAAATTGATCGTGAAAATAGTCATCGCGAAAATAGTCTTTGTGAAAATATTCATTATGAAAATAGTCATCGCGAAAATATTCATTGTGAAAATATTCATCGTGAAAATGTTCATCGTGAAAATGTCTTTCCGTCAGCTTCGCTATAGTCAAATTTCCCATCGTTTTTTTCTTCCAATGCTTTTATGATATGGTAGGTATATTCATTATACGGTGTGGGAATGCCCAATTCACGCCCCATACGAACTAATGCGCCTGAGAACATATCAATTTCTGTATGTCTTCCTGCGTCAAGATCCTGCAGAGTAGAATATCTCGCAGACAAGGGGACTTCACTTCCGCGGCTCGACATATCATCTGCCTTGCGGATATCAATTCCTTTTGCAGCCGCTATAGCTTCCAGTTCATACCGAAGCCCATCGCTTATATGCTTGATGTGAATACTGTCCTGATAGCATCCGATTCCGACGCCAAGAACTGCTTGTGGAAGATTGTTGCAGACATTTAGCCTGAATTTGCACCAAATTTCTTCTCTGATGTTTTCCGTGGCACGATAATGCAATCCTGTATCCTTGAAAAGATCTTCTATCGCCTGCACTCGTTCACTCTGGTATGGAGCAGCAAGCTCGCCGAAAATAATTCCAATCGTAGTTTCTGGGTCAAAGTAATAGCCTTCGCCCTCTTTATGGGATGCCACCTTAATCAGCGAATGAATGACATGCGCATCTCCAATTTCGGCGCCGATAAGTTCCTCACTGTCTACACCATTCATAATACTCATGACTATAGTATTTTCTCCTGTAATCGTGCGGATGCTATCCATTGCACCTGGCAAGGCACCATATTTCAATGAAACGATCAGCAAATCAATCCCCTTAGCCTCGTGCGGAGTCCAAACTTCTGGATGATAGATCACATCATTGATAAGACATCCTTTCTTTAGCCGCTGTGCACGCTCACCCTCTGCAACAACTCCGAGTCTTATATCATCTCGTTTAGAAAGTCCCCATATCATATAAGAGCCGACAGCGCCTGCCCCAAGGACAGCAACTGTTTTTATCTTCATTCTCCAATGCCTCCTTTAATCCCTCGAAAAATAGTAATAAAAAAATTATACCATTTTGCGCAGAATAAACCAACTCGTTTGTGAGAGAAGACGGTGACAGCATGCATTCGTTGAATTGTATAATAAAAAAAACATGTAAAAATTGATTGACAGAGAGAAAAAAAAAGAGTATATTCGAAACAACAAGAGGAAACTCTTGAAAGTTATTATGCTAGATTGCAGTTGATAGAATTATTGAGGGTATAAGTCATGAGACATGATTGCATCTTTAAGAATGAATTTTATTATGGCAACTTTAGAAGCTTGTTTAGATTCTTTACAGGCTATTTTTGGCTTAGAAAAAATTCATTTATACCGGATGCAAAAGTCTTATGAAGCGGCATTGCCTGCCAGATGATATAACCAAGAGATAGGGATATAAGGGCAATCAGTGAAGGATATAAGTCGATTTTTCCGGTATCAAATAGATACCGGATTTTTTATTAGTTAAAATTCAGCATCAGTCACAAAATACGAATATGTGGACGTTTGGGATTCGAGACTTTGAGGATCGATTCGGGAGCTTGGAGGAACAACAGACTTCAGGAGCTTAAGTGCTTTGGGAGTTTGGAGGATCGAATTTCGGGAGCTTAAGTGCTTTGGGAGCTTTGAGGATCGGACTTTGAGAGTTTAGGTACTTGAAAGCTTTGAGGATCGAGCTTTGAGAGTTTAGGTATGTGAGGGCTTGAAAGGATCGCTTCTGGCGAGATGCTGTATGTAAAAAGGAGGAAATAAAAATGGTAGTAATTTTGAAAGACGGCGCAACTAAAGCTGATGCATTGGAAATGGTAGAATATCTAGACGCATTTAACGTTTCTGTGAGCGTGACTGAGGGTACACATACTACGATTCTAGGGCTTGTCGGCGATACTGTTTCTATAGATCCAGACGACCTGCTTGCATTTGACGTGGTTGCAGATGTAAAGAGAATTCAGGAGCCGTACAAGGCTGCAAATAAGAAATTTCATCCTGAGCCTACTGTTGTCGATATTGGAAATGGCATAAAGATTGGCGGCGGAAACTTCCAGGTAATTGCAGGACCATGCTCGGTAGAATCAAAGGAACAGATTATCGAGGTGGCAAAATCAGTGAAGGCTTCTGGAGCTGGGCTCATGAGAGGCGGTGCATTTAAGCCTAGAACTTCGCCATATGCTTTCCAGGGTCTTAGAGCTGAAGGAATCGAGCTCCTTTCTGAAGCAAAGAAGGTTACGGGAATGCCTATCGTAACTGAAATCATGAACGCATCTCATCTGCCTTTGTTTGAGGATGTTGATATTATACAGGTAGGAGCTAGAAATATGCAGAACTTTGAGCTCCTTAAGATTCTGGGCAAGCAGGAAAAGCCGGTTCTTCTCAAGAGAGGTCTTGCAAATACAATCGAAGAATGGCTCATGAGTGCAGAGTATATCATGGCCGGTGGAAATAAGAATGTCATCCTCTGTGAAAGAGGCATAAGGACATTTGAGACAGCTACAAGAAATACGCTTGACCTTTCAGCGATAGCTGTACTCAAAGAAAAGACTCATCTGCCAGTCATCGTAGATCCAAGTCACGCTACAGGTGTCGTACAGTATGTAGAACCTCTTTCTATCGCTGCAGTTGCTGCAGGTGCAGATGGACTCATCATCGAAGTTCACAACGATCCGCAAAAGGCACTTTGCGATGGACCTCAGTCTCTCACACCAGCACAGTTTGATGTGGCAATGAAGAAGATAAAGAAAATCCACAAATTCATGGCAGAAGAAATGAATTAGAGATTAAGAGAAAACGGATCGCTTCACATATGGAGGCAGAAAATGTTTGATTCCACATTATAAGCTGAGAATATCTGGCGCTGCATTATAAGCTGAGAATATCTGGCGCTGCATTATAAGCAGAGGATATCCCATCTTTGACACTTGACAAGGCAAAAAAGACTTGCAAACCCTTGATATTACTGGGTTTGCAAGCTTTTGTTTTTTGCATCGATATATGCTTTTTTTCTTTTTGTGCTTGTTGTCTGTTTTGATGACTTGATTATGCTTTGCATGGATGGTTTGGATATGAATTTAAAATCTGTTCCGAATTCGAAGACAGTATGCAGTGTTGTTTTTTTTTCTGCATTTTGTCTTTCCGTTTTCCTTACGATGTTGCTGATAAATATATACGCTCTTGTTTTTGGAACTGCCTGTGATATTTCAATATGTTTGGATTATGCAATTAGAAATTAAATGTCAAACTCCCGTCTGGGTACTTTTTACTTTATGAGAAAAATACAGACTGATGCAAGTACAGTAGTGTAATGACCGTAAATTTATGATAAAATGAAAAACAGAGCATTTTGACGGATGACTTCATCTGAGGTCATGCGAGGCTTGCGAATGGTGTCGGGTGAGGCTTGTGAATGGGGTTCATGCGAGGCTTGCGAATGAGGTTCAGGCGGGGCTTGCGAATGGGGTCAGGTGAGGCTTGTGAATGAGGTTCATGCGAGGCTTACGAATGGGGTTCATGCAAGGCTTACGAATGGGGTCAGGCGAGGCTTACGAATGGGGTCAGGCGAGGCT
>CAVJDC010000016.1:0-24596 GCA_963648085.1 Anaerovoracaceae bacterium | reverse complement strand
ATTATATGCATCATTACATGCATCATTACATGCATCATTTCATGCATCATTTCATACAGATTTTATGCATCATTGCATACAGCATTGCATACAGCATTTCATACAGCATTGCATACAGCATTGCGTGCAATAGCACCAGCGATGCCTATGCTGCATTCGATTTTCGTTGAATGATTTTGAAGACTAGTTTTGAGAAAGGAAATATATTTACTATGAAAAATAAAAAAATTGTAATTCTTGACGGATATACTGCAAATCCTGGCGATTTAAGTTGGGAGCCGATTAAAGAATTTGGCGAGCTTATCGTATATGACAGAACACCGAAGGAGCTTGTTTTGGAACGTATTCAGGATGCTGATTATGTTTTTACAAATAAAGCGATCATCGATGCTGAGACTATCAAGAGATGCAAGAATCTCAAGTGGATTGGCGTGCTCGCCACTGGATATAATGTTGTAGATATCGAAGCTGCTGCTGAGTGCGGCATTCCTGTTTCAAATATTCCTTCGTACAGCACTGACAGTGTGGCACAGCTTGTTTTTGCACATATTTTGAATATTACAGACCGAGTTTGCGACTATTCTCATTCTGTTTCTGAAGGAAAGTGGTCATCATGTGCAGATTTTACATTTATTGATTATCGTCACAATGAACTTGCCAAAAAGACGCTGGGCATCGTGGGATATGGCTCAATCGGAAAGCGTGTCGCTGCCATTGCAGGCGCATTTGGCATGAAAGTTCTCGTAAATACTCCTCACCCTAGCAATGAGTCTCCTGCTTATGTTACATTTACTGATCGCGAGACCATTTTTAAGGAGTCTGACATAGTTTCCCTTCATTGCCCGCTTAATGATGAAACCAAGAATCTCATAAATAGCGAAAGTCTCGCTCTCATGAAGCCTTCTGCTATTTTGATAAATACTGGCAGAGGTCCGCTTGTTGACGAAGATGCACTTGCTGCTGCTCTCAGAGATGGACGCATTGCTGCTGCAGGTCTTGACGTTCTTGTCTCTGAACCGCCAAAAGCTGACAATCCACTATTTTCGTGTGAAAATTGCTTTATCACTCCTCATATAGCATGGGCATCTGAAGAAGCTAGACGACGCCTCATGGACATCGCATATGCAAATATCTCAGCATTCGATGCAGGGCATCCGCAAAATGTCGTCAATGGATTATAATTTGTCAAATGGAGCCGTAATCCCTATTGATTTTGGCATGAGAAGCGCCAATATGCGACATGGTGATATGAATTGGCAATGTGCGACATGGCATGTGACATGATACTATATACTATGCGATATGATGCTATGTGATATGACAATATATGACATGGCAATGTGCGACATGGCGATATGTGAATTGCCAATATGCGACAAAAGAAAGGATTTTAATTATGAAAAAATATTTTGAATTTAAAAATTTCGATGATAGTGGTGCTGCGTCTATTACACGCACAAAAAAACTTGTTCTTTCGGCATTTTTTCTTGCACTCGGACTTGTACTCCCATTTCTTACGGGACAGATTCAATTGATAGGAAATATGCTCTGTCCTATGCACATCCCTGTCATGCTGTGTGGTCTCATATGCGGCTGGCAGTTTGGCCTTGCAGTAGGATTTATTACTCCTCTCATGAGATCCCTGCTTTTCGGCATGCCTGTTCTTTTCCCAAATGCAGTCTCCATGTCATTTGAGCTGGCTGCATATGGATTTGTGATAGGATTTCTTTTCATGCATGCCAGGTGGCAATGTGTAAAATCACTTTTAAGATGTCTTATAATTTCCATGATTTCAGGTCGTATCGTCTGGGGAATTGCACAGAGCATACTTCTCGGCTTTGGCAGCGGTGGCTTTACTTTAAAGATGTTTCTCACTGCGGGATTTCTCAATGCAATCCCAGGAATCATACTCCAGATTATAGTGATACCTGCTGTCATGCTCGCGCTACACAAGACACATCTCGTACCATTCAGACAGAATCTAAGTCGACACTGTGCGAATGCTGACGATCCTTGCGAAGGTTCATGCTGATAGAGTGCAGCCTATGGCTGAGGCGTAAATATATAAGCTCTTTGCGTAATTTTCAGGGTTTGTGATAATGACTTGGAAAAATGAAGCTTTTTAAAAGCTTACCGAAAGGCAGACTCACATGAGAAAAAAAGAATTCATAAAAGAAATGGCATCGATTTGTCATGAAAGGATTGATGCCGGTGTTCCCCTAACTGTCATCGCAATAGATGGCAGGTGTGCTTCGGGAAAGACGACATTAGCTGCTGAACTGTCAGATTACCTGGAAGCTGAACTGTCAGAATGTCCTGATGCCGAGCTGTCAGACTGCATGGAAAAAAAGTTTTCTGTAAAAACAAATATATTTCATATGGATGATTTTTTTCTGAGACCCGAGCAGCGGACTAAAAAGCGCCTGGCCACTCCAGGAGAAAATGTGGATCACGAACGTTTTCTTGAGGAAGTTCTGATACCTCTGCGTGATGGCATACCTTTCTTATACAAGCCATTTTCATGTCATGATATGGCTCTTTTGGATGAGCCTGTGTCAGTGATTCCCAGGCATATTGCTATTGTCGAGGGCTCTTACTCATGCCATCCGTCACTTTATGGATATTATGATTTTCGTATCTTTTGCGATATAGACCGTGATATGCAGCTTGCGCGAATTGCAAAGCGTGAAGGTACTGCTGCTGTCACAATATTTAAAGAAAAATGGATTCCTATGGAGGAATCATATTTTGAATTTTATGATGTCAGAAATAAATGCGACTACATTTTAGTATGATCGTGATTGATAAAACAGGCACCGCATCTTGAAATCCATTGATTTCTCTGCGGTGCCTGTTTATTTCATTTTCGTTTTACGCTGTCTGGCTTACGCCATCCAATTTGTGCCGTCCTGTCCGTCCAACCACGTTTATGGTGTCTGGTCTATCCATTCACAAGACTATTATATGCTTATTGGGCATATTCAGCTTATTTGGGAAGGAATTCCTTCATATCAACTTCATAATAAAGTCCTGTTGTGCTGACCACAACATTTTCGCCATCCTTAAGCTCGCCCTTAGTATAATATTTTTTTCCTTCAACCTTCTCCACCCATGCCTCTGCAACCAATTTATGATCGAGATAAGCAGGACTTACAAAATCGCAATCCGAGTGGAGTGTGACACAATTTATACCATAAGCTTCTACTGCATAATGCATAACTTCATCCATTATCATAAGGGAAAAGCCACCATGCATAAGGCCATTTAGGCCTTCCATATTCTTATTTGGGACAATTTCCATATGAGCCTTTCCGTCCACAGGTTCGTTGTGCATATGTAGTCCCACTGGATTGTCAGGGCTGCAGACAAAACAATTGTTGTATTTTCCGCTGCCATTGTATCTGTCGTCACTCATTTTGCATGTTTTCCTTTCATCCTTATATTTATTGATTCTGTCAGTTATTTTTCTTTATGTGCCAATGCTGTACCCGCTTAGACCTAAGATTAGGCTGTACTTGCCCCTTCAGTGCTAGTTTGCAGTCTGTGCACTCGTTGTTTCAGTGCCTGTTGTTGCCGTATCCGTACTAGCTGCTGTATTTGTACCTACTGCTGAGTCTGTACCTGCTGCTGAGTCTGTACCTGCCGTAGTATCTGCACCTGCTGTTGCTGTATCTGCGCTTGATGTTGCTGCGTCTGCGCTTGATGTTGCAGTGCCTGTGCCTGCCGTAGTATCTGCGCCTGCTGCCACATCTGTGCCTGCTGCGTCACCTTCGGCTGAGTCATCGTGAGTTATCTGCTTTGCTTCAGGCTTTAAAGTCTCATCATATCTTATTCCCTTTAGAAGAACCTGGAACTGGCTGCTGTCGACAACTCCCAACAGATCGACAGCTGTGTCAGCTGACTCAAGCTGTTCTAAGTACATATAAAGTACCGTACCATTTACTCCATCTGCAGGTTCCTTCAGGAAAACTTGCAGCTGAACTGCACTTGCATTCTCAAACTGGGTGTAGATTGCGCATTTATACTGACCAAGGTCATATTCTTTAACATTGAAAGCACTTCCCTGTGCCTGAAGACTGTTCTTGTCCGCAACATATTCTTCATAAGTATTTCCTGAGCTTATAAAATATACATCTGCTCTGAAATTTTGCTCTTTGCTCTTGAGATAATATTCTGCAGAAGCGCCTGTGCTTTCTGAGATAGATTCTAATGTATAGTCAGAACCAGTCGGTTTCTTTGTAGTTGCAGTTCCAAAATTTGGATCTTCAAATATGATTTCTTCTGACTCATCATCAGCTGAGCTTTGCTTCTCACTTCCACAACCGCTAAAAAGCATTCCTACTGCCATAATAATAACGAGTAATAAATACAATTTCTTTTTCATTGAGAAAAACTCCTTTCATGTCGCATATGTACTTCCAAGATAGCATATATGCTGCCAAAACCTTACTTATGATTATTTTTACATATACTTAGCTACTAATCTGTACTCAGCTAAGACTCTGAAATCAGCCAGCACAATATACTCTCAGGTATCCCTCTGTGAAGGAACAAATCTGCTGCCTGACATATAAATCAAAGATTGCTATTCTTGCCTAGTCATCAGATTTCGTTATTCTAATCTATATATCAAAACACTCATATAAACAGAGTCTTGACTGTAAAAACAACTTTTGCACATACTATTTTAACATAAAAAAAACAATTCTCAACTACATTTTACATTTCATATCTCGTAAATTATTAGTCAGCGCCGCACTGACCAATCGAGTTTGTCAGTGCGGCGCAGCGCTTTAAAGCTGTCTTTCCACAGAAACTTATCTATAATCTTACTCTATAGAAATAACTTTATATCCCTGATCTTCTACAGCCTTCTTAAGCTCTGCATCAGGAATATCTTCCTTCATTGTAATGACAGCAATGTCATCTTCATGACTTACCTTTGCTTCTTCAATCTGTTCGAAGCCTTCAAGAGTCTGCTTTACTCTTGCTTCACAGTGCATACACATCATTCCGTCAATCTTTAATGTCTTTTCCATTTTGTTCTCCTTTTCATCCTTTTCTGATTTGTCAAAAGCGATCTGATCGCGTTCTAACTCATTTATCAAGCATACTGGCTCTGCGATACTAGCATCTGGCTTAGGCCCCATGTCTTCTGGCTCTGCGATACTTGCATCTGGCTTAAACCCCATGCCTTCTTGCTCTGCGATGCTTGCATCTGGCTTAAACCCCATGCCTTCTTGCTCTGCGATGCTGACATCTGGTTCATTTCCTTTATTCCCCAATTCGGAAGCTCTTGCTTTCTTAAATTTTGAGGAATCTCTTATGTCAAACAGATTGAGTCTGAGTGCATTTGTAACCACACAAAAGCTCGAGAGGCTCATGGCCGCAGCACCAAACATCGGATTCATCTCCCATCCAGTGATAGGAATCCAAACACCTGCTGCAAGAGGAATACCTATAATATTATATATAAATGCCCAGAAGAGATTCTCATGTATATTTCTGATAGTCGCCCTGCTAAGACGCATCGCTGCCGCAACATCTGAAAGTCTGCTGTTCATGAGAACCACATCTGCTGCATCTATAGCAACATCAGTGCCTGCACCAATTGCTATGCCGACATCTGCCCGCATGAGTGCCGGTGCGTCATTTATCCCGTCACCGACCATTATCACACTGCCACCCTCACTTAGCTCGCGCACGGCCCTTTCCTTTCCATCAGGACGAACCCCCGCAATAATCCTGTCCACGCCCGTGCGCCTTCCGACAGCCTTCGCAGTCTCGGCATTGTCACCCGTAAGCATAATCACCTCGGCACCCATGCCCTTTATCTCACTTATCGCCGCTGCACTGTCGTCCTTCTCTTCGTCAGCCACCGCAATGATACCAATCATCTCACCGCCCTTAGAAAAATACAGCGGTGTGCAGCCTTCGCGTGCGTACGACACAGCAGCGTCCCGCATCCCTTCAGGCACATTCGTGCGGCTCGCGATAAATTCATAATTTCCACCGAAAATTTCTTCCTCGCCAGCCTTCGCTTCTTTGCTCTTCGTCTCGCCAGCCTTCGCTTCTTTGCTCTTCGTCTCACCAGCCTTCGACACATCAGCTTTCACGTTGTCCACCTTAGTCTCTGCACCCGCACTTGCAAGCTTCGCTCCAAGACCATTTCCAGGAAATATCTCAAATTCAGTTACCGCCTCAGATTTCAAGTTCTTCGCTTCGGCAGCAGCCACAACAGCTCTTGCTAGTGGATGTTCACTCTTCTTTTCAAGACTATATGCCAGCTGCAAGACCTCATCCTCAGTGTGACCTGCGGCTGGCAGGACTGCTGTCACAGAAGGCTCGCCCTTCGTGACTGTGCCTGTCTTGTCAAGAACTACCTTACTTGCCTTTCCTGCAGATTCTAGTGAAACTGCCGTCTTAAAAAGTATGCCATTTCTCGCTCCGATACCATTTCCTACCATAATAGCGACAGGCGTCGCAAGCCCAAGAGCACCCGGACAGCTTATGACAAGAACCGATATACCTCTTGCAACAGCAAATCCTGCTTCCTTTCCAAGAAGAAGCCAGACAGCTGCCGTAATTATCGCTATTCCTATCACTGACGGCACAAATATTCCCGATACCTTGTCTGCGATCTTTGCTATCGGTGCTTTCGTGGCCGCAGCATCACTTACCATCTTTATAATCTGGGAAAGCGTAGTATCACTGCCGACTCTTGAAGCTTCGCACACCAGATATCCTGAAGTATTTACTGTAGCTGCAGCCACCTCATCTCCAACAGCCTTGTCAACTGGTATGCTCTCACCTGTCAGCATAGATTCATCTACAGCACTGATTCCTTCGATTACAATCCCATCTACAGGTATACTCTCGCCAGGCCTCACAGCAAAATGATCCCCAAGCTTTACATCCTTAGCATCGACTTCTTTTTCTTCTCCTGTAGTCGGATCAAGCAAAGTAGCCTTCTTTGGTGCAAGACTTATCAGATTCTTCAAGGCATCCGTAGTCTTGCCCTTTGAAATGGCCTCAAGCATCTTACCAACCGTGATCAAGGTAAGAATCATCCCTGCTGATTCAAAATAAAATTGGTTCATATAATACATCACAGCCGATTCATCACCTGCACTTTGTGCTGCAGCCATCGCACAAAGAGCCCACACACTATAGCAAAATGATGCTCCCGAGCCAAGTGCCACCAACGTATCCATATTTGGTGCCTTGTGGATAAGTCCCGTAACTCCGCTTATGAAAAATTTTCTATTTATGAACATAATGATTGCCGCAAGAATCATCTCCGCTATGCCTGCAATCACATGATTTGACTCTACAAATCCTGGAAGCGGCCAGCCAAACATCATATGTCCCATCGAAATATACATCAGGACAATAAGAAATCCTAAGGATGCTATCAGTCTCTTTTTTAAAGCAGGAGTCTCAACATCCTCAAGAAGCGATGCATCTGCTCCTAAAGAGCTGTCTTCCGTCTTTATCTGTGCACCATATCCTGCATTTTCAACTGCCGCAATAATATCAGCCGAGGATGCGCTTCCCTCAACTCCCATGGAATTTGTAAGGAGACTTACAGAACACGCTTCCACTCCTGGAACCGCTGATACAACCTTCTCCACTCTGGCGCTGCATGCCGCACATGACATGCCAGTAACTTTATATTGTTCCATATAATCCACCCCCATGTTTTATGAAACATCATCGATATCAAAGTCTCTGCTTGCCTGCATGTACATCATCCTTCAAAAATCTTTCACAAGAACACACCAGAGACACTATTTTCTGCCTTCTTTCGCAAGCATTTCCCACAAGCACACCCAGCAGACATTTGCAAGGCTTTTCACGCCAGCATAGCTCAAGCATTTTTATAAGATTTTCCCGCTAGCACACCTAGCAGGCATTTGCAAGGCTTTTCACGCCAGCATAGCTCAAGCATTTTTATAAGATTTTCCCGCTAGCACACCTAGCAGGCATTTGCAAAGCTTTGATTCTATATCATAATATTTTTATTTTGATCGTCTTTATTTTAACATTTTACATCTCTAATTTTCAATAAATATTCAAATATATATATTTCTTCCTGCAAGCCTAGATTGTATTTACTTTCCACTCTGTCAAACGAACGTCCAAATAAGCGTCACTTGCTGTCAATTTATGCGCCGCCTGCGCCTGATTTTAGCCAGCACTGCATCTCACGCACCTGATTTAAATCGGTACTGCACCTCCCTCGCCTGATTTTAGTCAGCACTTGCACCTCTCGCGCCTGATTTAAGTCAGCACTTGCGCCGCCTGCGCCTGATTTTAGTCAGCACTTGCACCTTCCTCGCCTGATTTTAGTCAGCACTGCACCTCCCTACGCCTGATTTTAGTCAGCACTTGCACCTCTCGCGCCTGATTTTAGTCAGCACTTGCACCTCCCTCGCCTGATTTAAGCCAGCACTGCATCTTGCGTGCAGCTTACAACAACGCCAACAGCATCTTCAGTACTGAAGTCTTATTCTTGACCATATAAACCCGTCACTTAAAGTCACAGATATTAAGTCCGCCCTTATAACGGCTTGTGATATCTGGCGCCGCATTATATCATCCTTACATCAGTCTTACATCAGCCTTGCGTCATCGTCGCATCATCGTTACTTCGTTGTTGCATCATCGTTACTTCAGCCTTGCATCGGTCTTGTTCATTACATATAGTTTCCAGATTTTGACAATCAGAGTGTAATGTGGGTTTTATTCTAATTTATGCAATCAAAGGAAATCAAACTATTCATATTTTTCCATTTGTATGTTACTATTTATCCAATCAGGGCAGCCTCATATACTGTCTGATATACACTGTTCACTGCTCACCGCCGATATCAGACGCTACTCAATGCACACTGCCCAATATCCAGTGAAAGCTGCTCCATGCATATCGTACAGTGCATGCATCCCGATGCAGACCACCTGCTGCAGACGTGCTTTTAAATGACAAGCGAAAGGATTTATCTTATGAAGAAAAATTATATATATGCCCTCGTCACTGTTTTTATCTGGTCGACGATGGCTGTTGTATCCAAAATGATCATAAATGGCATCCCACAGCTAGAGCTTCTGTCCGCTGGCAGTTTTCTGGCTTTCATCACGCTGCTGCTTATCAATCTTGCTAGGGGAGAATTTAAAAGGGTTTCTGACTACAAGATGCTTGATTATATCAAGATGACTGGGCTCGGTTTTGTGGGGCTTTTTTTGTATTCTGCTTTATATTATTTTGGTATCGCAAGACTTACCTCACAGGAAGCCTGCATTCTAAACTACCTTTGGCCTATAATGATAGTCATTTTTTCATGCATCATTCTCAAAGAAAAGCTTACTGTTGCAAAAACATTTGCAATGCTTAGTTCATTTGCGGGTATAATAATCCTCACGCTTGGCTCAGCTGAAAGCGGAAAGCCCGACATCGCAGGAATAGCAGCATGTATCGCCGCTGCTGCATTCTATGGTCTTTTCTCTGTATTAAACAAAAAGGCAGATTACAATCAGCAGATAGCTATGATGGTCATCTGGCTCACTACATTTGTATGTTCAACAGCCGCAGGTCTTATTACAGAGAAATGGATACTGCCTTCTGCTTTTGAGGTAGCTGGTTTTTTCTGGGTAGGAATCATCGTAAATGCATTCGCATACCTTTTGTGGGCTCTCGCCCTCAACGGGAGCAAGGATTCAGCTGTGATCTCAAATATAGCATATCTCACACCATTCGTCTCTGTACTGCTGTCAGCATTGATATTACATGAAGAAATTCACGCCAATGCCATAATCGCACTCATTTTGATAGTAGGAGGAATCCTCGTACAAAGCATCTCCTCAGCACGCCGCATGAGAAAAAAAGATACATTCATTGCTGCGAGCCATCACAAATGCAATTAAATGCCTCTGCTATGAGTTAGCACAAAATTCTGACACGTGACGTGTGATCAGACACAAAGCCTTCGCTTGACGTGTGATCAGACACAAAGCCTTCACATACCACACTTGCAAGCGAGCATCAAGACTTGACGCATCACCTCATATCATACGTAGTGATATACATTTCTGTAGCGGCGAAGGCATATGATACTTACCACAAGTGAGCACGCCTCTGCAACAGTCATTGCGATCCAGACACCGTCTATCCCTATGATCTTCGGCAATATTAGAACCGCAGAAATCTGGAAAAGAAGCACTCTTAAAAATGATATAAGCGCAGAAATAAGTCCGTTGTTTAGGGCAGTGAAAAATGCAGAGCTGTAAATATTGAATCCGGCAATTATGTAGTTTGTCGCATATAACTTAAATGCAACTTCCGTCATCTCGTACAATCCCTCATCATATCCGACAAACAGCTTCGAGAGCGGTTCAGCAAAGATCTGTCCTGCAGCCAGCATAATCACTGCAAGTATAGAAATAATAGTCAGACTTTTCTTAAACAAATTTTTCAATTCTTCATGATCCTGCGCACCGAGTTTATAGCTTATAATAGGTGCACTTCCCATCGAATATCCTACAAAAGATGCTATAAATATGAAATTTACATACATTATCACGCCATAAGCAGATACTCCATCCTCGCCGATCATATGCATAAGCTGATAATTGTATACCATATTTACAAGTGAAATCGACACATTTGTCATAAATTCTGAAGAACCATTTGTACATGTCTTCACAAGATATTTCAGATCTTTTTCAGGCTTTCCCACTCTAAGCAGACTTTTGTTTGGAAGTATGAAATATACAAGTGGAATGCATCCGCCAAGTATCTCACTAAATGCCGTAGCCCAGGCAGCACCTGGAACTCCCCATCCGAAAATTCCCACAAAAAGAAAATCTAAGACGATATTCGTACATCCTGCTATGACAGTAACAGCAAGACCAAGCTTTGGCTTTTCCGCCGTGACAGTCAAGCTTTGAAAAAGATATTGCAGCATAAATGCCGGTGTAGTCAGAAATGCTATGCGTCCATAGACGATACAATATTCCAAAAGCTCTCCTTTAGCACCAAAAGACATAGCAATCGACCTTAGACACACTTGTCCAATTATCCCCAGGACAATACCTGTCACTATCGTAAAATATACAAGAAGCGAAAATATACGCTTTGCCTTTTCACTGTCACCCTTCCCAAGGAACAGTCCAACAAGTGCACTTCCCCCTGTTCCGATCATAAATCCAAGAGAACTTAGTACCATGATATATGGCATAATAAGATTCACACCGGCAAATCCCGTAGAGCCTACATAATTTGAGATAAAAAGCCCGTCAACCACGCCATATACAGATGTAAAAATCATCATCACTATCGATGGAAGTACAAATCTCAGCAACTTTTTATAATTAAATTTATCAGATAACTGAATCTCCATTTTCTCCAATCTCCATTTTCTCCAATCTCCACTTTCTCCAATCTCCACATTCTCCAATATCCACTTTCAATTACCATTTTTTATTCCATATATACTTGAAAAAGGCCGACACATCGAAAAAATGCGTCGGTCTTTATATTATCTAAAATCGTATCCAACTAAGATACATCTATCAAGCATCTCAATAATGGATCTATTTTAAGAATCCATTGATAATCTGCTGTTCAGCCTCTTCCTCAGTAAGACCTAGAGTCATCAGCTTAGTAAGCTGCTCGCCAGCAATCTTGCCGATAGCTGCCTCATGAATCAATGCGGCATCTACATTTTTCGCGTCAAGCTTAGGAATAGCTACTACATGTGCATCGTCCATGATGATGGCATCACACTCTGCATGACCTGTACATATATTGTCTCCGATTATGCTTGCCTCGAAAATTTGTTCTGAGGAATCCTTAGCAACAGATCTCGAAATGACATCCGTGCTTGAGCCTTCACCATTTAATTCTACTTCGTAAACACTTGTAGCAGTCTGTGCACCATGTGTCATGAGTCTTTCTCTTACAATCAAAGTGGCATCCTTGTCAAGCTTTGCAAGCGTAGTACGCACAGTAGAATCCACACCCTTGATCTGAACCATGTCCATTTCACAATAGCTGCCTTCTTCTTGATAGACCTCAGTTACTGGATTCAGAATACGCTTACCGTCACCATCGCCATCGCCATAATGCTTTTCTATATATATAACCTTAGAGTTTTTTCCTAGGAAAAATCTGTGAACACCATTGTGTTCGGAATCCTGAACTCCACAATTGTGGATACCGCATCCAGCTACTATAAATACGTCGCTGTCTTCACCGATATAAAAATCGTTGTAGACAGTTTCCTTAAGTCCGCTCTTACTAAGCACTACAGGAATATGTACACTTTCATGCTTTGTCCCTGGCTTTACGATGATATCTATGCCTGACTTGTCAGTCTTTGTCACAATATCAATATTTGCAGTAGTATTTCTGCTCTCAAGCTCGCCATTTGCACGGATATTGTAAGCTCCCTCAGGAACCTTGTGCAAGTCAGCAACTTCTTCTAACAATCTCATCTGATCAGCATCTAACATAATCTGCCCGCCTCCTGTGAAACTCTGCTGCAAGAGCTATTTATAGCTTCAGAAGTACCTGTGAGTACAGGCAGAACTTCTGATTTTGGACCGTGCATTTTCACTCTTCCGGCTTCAATAACAACGATCTCATCAGCAATGTCCATAATTCTTTCCTGATGAGAAATAATAAATACAGTGCCCTGTATATTTTTGCGAATACTATCAAATACTTTGATCAGATTTTGAAAGCTCCAGATATCAATACCAGCTTCAGGTTCGTCGAAAATCGAAAGCTTTGTACCTCTTGCAAGAACTGTAGCGATTTCTATTCTCTTAAGCTCACCGCCTGAAAGAGAATCATTCACTTCTCTGTTTATATAATCCTGTGCACATAAACCGACCTCTGAAAGGTAGACACACGCATCTGTCAGCGAAAGACTCTTGCCTGAAGAGATTCTCAGTAAATCCACGACCTTGATTCCCTTAAATCTTACAGGCTGCTGAAATGCAAAGCCGATACCCGATTTTGCACGTTCAGTGATACTCTTTTCGGTAATGTCCTCTCCATCGAGAAGAATGCTGCCCGAGGTTGCCTTCTCAATACCCATAACGAGCTTCGCTAGCGTAGACTTTCCACCGCCATTTGGCCCCGTAATAACAACAAACTTACCATCGTCAACAGTCATGCTCAGATTGTCGATAATAGTCTTTTCAATTCCATTGTCATTTACTTTATATGACACATTTTTCAGTTCGAGCATGATGCCTCCTTTCTTAAAAACCTTCTCAATAAAAATTAAATGCCAATTTTTATGTCCGCGAGCTCAAGTCAATGGCAGTAAGTCCAGACCGACTGCGAACGATCATATTGCCCTCCAGTCCAGACTGACTGCGAACACTTACATTGTCTGCCAATTCAAACTGACTGCGAACACTTACATTGTCTGCCAATCCAGATCGACTGCGAACACTTACATTGTCTGCCAATTTAAAACGACTGTGAGCAATCTTGATATACGCCAGATTCATAAGCTGGACAAAACCAACTTCCGTCTGATTCATACCCTTATAATCGGCATTATTAACACAATATTTTTCAGCTCATGATAAATTTTACAACACATATGCAAATTATGCGATATGCAAATTTGCAAGGCATATGATATTTCTAGCTAATTGTGCTGCTCTATTTCAACGAATACTTTTCTCTGAGCTTAGCCATGACTCCATCCTCAGGCTCATCTTCTGTATCATACCATTCTCTCTCGGGCTCTTCAGGATATCCTTTTTCAAGCTCGGGAGTCGTGCCTGCATATCCACCTTCAAATTTCCCAACTTTATCAGCATATCCAGCTTCGGTATTTACGGATTTGTCATCATGTCCTAAGGCCGCAGACTCGTCTGCATAATTCTCATCATCCTCTGAATATCCACTAGCATAGCCATCATCATATTCTGAAGGGTCATCGGTATATCCGCCAGCATATCCTGAAGTTTCATCGCCATATCCGCCAGCATATCCCGAATTCTCATCGGCATATCCGCCAGCATATCCTGAAGTTTCATCAGCATATCCGTCAGCATATCCTGAAGTTTCATCAGCATATCCGTCAGCATATCCTGAAGTCTCATCAGCATATCCGCCAGCATATCCCGAAGTTTCATCGCCATATCCGTCAGCATATCCTGAAGTCTCATCGGCATAGTCGCTCTCAGAATCCACTGGCATTTCGGTATATTCTTCCCTTGCGACCGCAGGGTCATCCCCATCATAAAATTCCTCATTCATTTCATAAGGCATCTCTTCAGGAAAAGCTTCATATTGTTCTTCTGTGCCTTCACCTTCTGACATACTAGCAGGTGATCCTTCAAGTGTTTTATCCTCCGAAAATTCATCTGCAGCTTCAGCTTCAGCGAGTTTATTTCCTTTTCCAAGCTTTTTCTGCTCTTTTTCAAGTTTTTTCTGTTCTTTTTCGAGCTTTCTTTGCTCTTTTTCAAGCTTTCTGCGCTCTCTTCTGCTCAGCTCATCATCATCGTAGAAGTCGTCATCATAATATTCGTCATCATCGTCATAATCGTACTCTGCATCTTCTTTTCTGTCTGCTATATATCCCAATATATGCATCAAAATAAAGCAGATAACAGCCACAACAATACTGACGCCTTGAGCCGTTCTGAAAGGATAGATCAGAAGCTTTCCTATATGCGTCACACCATCTATCCCAGAAGGGTCATAAGCTGCCTCTCTAAGAGCCTTTACGAGCTTGATCGGTCCCGCAAGCAGGCTGTCAGTTCTGAACTGCTCTACAATAAATCTTTCAATCGAATATAAAACTCCATAAAGAAGGAAAGTCTGTCCGCGATATCTGCGATGTCTGTCGACAATAAGCAATATAATAAAAAGAATGAAGCACCAGATCGATTCATAAAGGAATGTCGGATGCACAGTATCTCCGTTGATAACGATCGCCCAAGGAAGATTTGTATGGGTTCCGTATGCTTCCTGATTAAAGAAATTTCCCCATCTTCCTATCGCTTGTCCTAATGCAACACAAGGAAATGCAAGGTCCAGAAACTCTACTGGATGATACTTCTTGATGAGACAAACTATAACAGCCGCAAGTGCACCAAAAATCAATCCTCCGTGTATCGCAAGTCCGCCTGCACGGATATTGATCATATCTAAAAAAGTGTCATATATATCACGATTAAAGAATACATACCATGCCCTAGCACCTATGACACCCACAACAATCGATATCAGAATAATATCAAGCATCCCGTCCCTGTCAATCTCGTGACGAGGAGCTCTAAGAATTCCAATAAGAGCAGCTAGAATCATACCGCCGCACACAAGGATTGCGTACCATCTGATGTCCAGTCCAAAAACCGAAAAAGCTACAGGATCAGGTGTGAAATTCATATAAAGTCCCTCCCATCTGTACATTCAAAAAATAAAAACAATGGTTGATTTACATACATTTTTATTATATCATGTAGTACACCTTTTTTTCAACGAAAAATCATCGATTGACCGCATATATCGTCGCAATCTAAAAGCTTTTCAGAAAAAAAACAAATGGGCACAGACGGATTTGACACAATCCAACGTAGGATTTAAAATAAATCTGAAGTGTCTTTTTCGATACAGCCAAAATGACTTTTTTCTGTAACTCTGATTAGATGCTTGTCAGCGATATGCTGCGCTTTAGATTAAATTTAAGGATAAGGAGAAGAATATGTTGAAATTTATTATTCCGCCGCTTATCGGCATGGTGATTGGCTATTTTACAAATTGGCTCGCAGTCAAGATGCTTTTCTTTCCGCGGCGCACATATTATATCAAAGGACATCAAGTGCCATTTACGCCAGGCGTCATACCTCGCGGCAAGGCTCGCATAGCGACAGCTGTTGGAGAAGTTATAAATTCTAAGCTTCTCACTGAGGAGGCGATCACTGCAAAGCTTGCATCGCCAGAGATGAATGAGCTTGTGAGAGAGAATATCTGCAAGAAGATTGATATTATTGGCGTTGACGATCGCACGCTCAAGGAATATATCACCTCCTATGCCAATCCAGAGATGATGGACAATCTCTCCGAGAAGGCACAATCAATCATAAGTGCTCATATATATGAAAGAATAACGAGCATACATCTTGGCGATTTAGCCGCAAAGCTCGTCGTTACTAAAGCAAGTGAATATCTCGAAAATTCATTTCTCGGAAAGATGTTTAATGGCTCACTTCTTGAAAGCTTCACGCCAAAAATCAAGGCAGCAGTAGACAATTATATCGAACAAAATGGAGAAACGATCATCAAAATCATAGTAAAGGATGAGCTTTCATCTATACTTTCGATGACAATAGGCGAGCTTTCTACAACACTCTCCGAGGCTGATATCAATCTTGCAGATATCATACTTTCAACTTATACAACCTTTATCACGAAAAAAGCTGGAAGTATTGTAAATGCACTCGACATCGGTTCCATCGCTGAGGATACTATAAACTCCATGGACAACAGAGAGCTTGAAGAAATAGTTCTCTCGACCATGAAGCATGAGCTTACATATATTGTAAATATTGGTGCTGTGATAGGTCTGCTGCTAGGCTGCATAAATATTTTCTTCTACATATGATCATATAAGACGCAAGTCGTTTCACATAACTATAAATCATTTCACATAGCTTTAAAATATTTCCTGCAGCCAAAACCAAATCCCCGAGAAAAACGTGAAGAGTCATAAAAAACGTGAAGTGCCATAAAAAACGTGAAGAGTCATAAAAAACGTGAAGAGTCATAAAAAACGTGAAGTGCCATAAAAAACGTGAAGTGCCATAAATCATTTATACGCTTTTGGTATATTTTAACAGAACAAAAAGGAGCACTACATTAACATTTAAAATATGTTAATGTAGTGCCTTTTTTCTAGATTAAATTACTATAGTATAAAGTTATTATTCAAAAGTTTTTATGCATATGATGCTATATTGATTTTTCGTCTTTTCCTGCATACATTTTCTTGATCACCAATAGCGTTGCTACTGTAAGCACCGCACCAATAATGAAACATATAAGTGCATTGCGGATAAATCCAGCGCAGATAAATGTAACAAAGCTGATAGCGGCTACTGTGATGGCATATGGGAGCTGAGTAGAAACGTGCTCTACGTGGTTGCATTGTGCACCTGCAGAAGCCATGATAGTAGTATCAGAGATTGGTGAGCAATGATCGCCGCATACAGCGCCTGCACAGCATGCTGAGATACCTATGATGAGCAGAGGATCACCAGCGTCAAAAATAGCAGTAACAATAGGAATGAGGATACCAAATGTACCCCATGAAGTACCTGTTGCAAATGCGAGGATGCATGCTACGATAAAGATAACTGCTGGCAGCAGATTTACAAGACCGCCTGCAGCGTTTTCCATAATGTCATGTACAAATTCTGCAGCACCGAGAGTAGTTGTCATATTCTTCAGGCTGACTGCAAGTGTCAGGATGAGAATAGGAGGAACCATTGCATTGAATCCCTTAGGGATACATTCCATAGCACCTTTGAAAGTAATAACTCTGCGGCAAATCATATAGACAATAGTTATAACAAGAGCAATTATGCAGCCCCAAGGAAGACCGATATAAGAATCAGTATTTCCGAATGCGCCGATAAAGTCGCCTGCATAGTCAGTGCCGCCTCCGATATCAGTTCCGAAGAAACCACCTACATAAACAAGGCCGATTGTACAGAAGATAATCAATAAAACAACAGGGAATACGAGGTCAATTACCTTGCCATTTGCACTTCCCTCTTCTTCTACAGAGCCTTCGAGTTTGCTCAAGTCACCTGTCTGCTGTGCCTTGTCCTCAAACTTTTTCATAGGACCATAATCAAACTTCATGAGAATAAGCGCGATAATGAATACAAATGTAAGCAGTGAGTAGAAGTTGTAAGGAATAGCTCTGATGAAGAGCTCTATGCCTGAATAACCTGCATCGAGGTCTGCTGCTACGCCTGAGACTGCCGCTGCCCATGAAGAAATAGGAGCTATCATACATACAGGAGCTGCTGTAGCATCGATATAGTATGCCAGCTTTGGTCTTGACAGATTGTGTGAGTCAGTAACAGGTCTCATTACTGAACCAACTGTCAGACAGTTGAAATAATCATCAATAAAGATAAGAATACCGAGTATAAATGTCGCAAATGCAGCACCTGCCTTAGATTTTATATTGTTCTTAGCCCAACGGCCGAAAGCCTGACTTCCTCCTGCAGCATTTACAAGTGCTACCATGATGCCGAGCAATACTAAGAATAAAAAGATACCTGCATTATCTGAAAGAGCAGCTACAAGACCATCATTGATAACAGAATCGAGTGCTCCTACAGGATTGAAATCGGCAACAAATAATGCACCAAGTACAACCCCGATAAAAAGTGAGCTGTACGCTTCTTTGGTAATCAGCGCAAGTGCTATAGCTACGAGCGGTGGTACCAAAGCCCAGAAAGTATTTACAAACATGCCTTTCTCCTTTCCAAAGAAACCTTTCCATAAGTTACTTATCATAAGCAACTTTTCAAAATAATAAAAATTATAAATAATAACATTGAATAAAAAAAGAAGTCATGATGCTCTCACGACTTCTGCAAAATTCATTATAATTTCGGCATGCAGTCCATGACAGCTCTTCGCATGTGCGACAGTCCGCCGGGTATTTCCCGACGCCCCGGGCAAATGACTGTACAGGCAGTCATCCCCTCGGCAGCCTCCCCTTTCAGTATAACTTGCAAAATCCACCTTGCAAAATGCCATCGCATCTGCGAAAAATTCTCATGCTTACGGAATATTTTCGAGTTTGTAAGAATTCCCACGCTTACGAGATATACTCTCATCTATGAATTCCCACACTGCGAGCTTCTGTGTAGATTTTTCGACCCCTGAAGTCTCAGATAACTTACTTTTGTCAGCCGCGCCTCTATCAAGACTTATTAAATTCGGTTTCAGTATACTATATGTGCATTATGCATGTCAATAAGAAGGTTTAGATAAATTTTATTTGGATTTCAACATTCGTATTTCAACATTTGGATTTTGGCATTTGGTTTTTAGCATTTAGTTTTTAGCATTTGGTTTTTAGCATTTAGTTTTTAGCATTTGGTTTTTAGCATTTGGTTTTCACTCTAGGCAGCAGCTCGGGCTTTTGGACTAAACAACGCCTCTGGCAAGCGAACTTGACCAGAGGCGTTGGATTGTAATTTTTTCTGTTCATGGGCGCTGCTAAAGTGCCATTATATGCAAATCTTAGTTGGCAAACCTTAGTTGGCAAACTTGGCTGCCAGCATTAGTCTATATCATTTGCTGCTATCCTTAGTAAGGAAGTTGCATAATATCTGAGCCATCTGGGCACGTGTTGCATTGCCCTTTGGATTGATCTTAGACCCGCTGCCTTGTATGATTGCTTTTTCAAGTGACCATTTTACCGAATCCGCTGCATATGCCGATATATCGTCCTTATCAGTATAATTGTCTATAAGCAGCTCTCCCTCTAGAGTAGTATCGATATTTTTATACTCAGCATATCTGTACATCATGCAGACAAGCTGCTCTCTTGTGACATTTTTCTTCGGTGCAAACGTGTCGCTGCTTATGCCATTTACTATGTTGCTGTCAGCAGCCCATTTTACTGCATCTGCATACCAGCTGCCAGAAGCTACATCACTAAAGCTCGCAGTGCCATCCACAGAAGGGCTTCCTTCCATTCGGTAAAGTATAGTGACTACCATAGCTCTTGTCATATTGCTTTGCGGTGCAAACATGTCATCTCCGACACCATTCATCAGATTCTTTTTAGATACATAATTTACAGCATCAGAGAACCAATCGTCAGCATTTACGTCCTTATATGTGATAGTTGATGCCCCATCATCAGTCGATGTGCTGTCATCTGGCAGTTTTCCGTCATCCTTTGATGTATCGTCTGTTGATGTATTGCCGCCTGTCGATGTCCCGCCTGATGATCCGCCTGAGCTTGAGCCACCGCCTGATGTGCCGCCCGAGCCTGAACCGCCGCCTGATGTGCCGCCTGAGCTTGAGTCTTGGTCGCCTAGCTGCCATTTGAGTACTGGATATTTGGCATTTATACCCTTACTGTCGGATGAGAATGCATCTCCGAGTGCAGCAGCAAAGGCTGCAGTGTGCATTTCGTCTGAGTTTTTCTCTATTATTTGGTCGTTGGAGATATCATATGCACCCATATTTGCTGAGGTATTTAACCAATAACAATTTTGGTATGTGCCGCCCTGGTCTGTAGCAATAGCTGCTGACTTGCCTGCTCCGCTGATATATCCTACATTGTAACAATTTCTGAGATGTATTTCATTTGAGCCCGCAATTCCGCCATAAGAATTGTGTGTATTTGTCACGTCTCCCATATTGTAGCAATTTTGGATAAGTCCGCCATTCCATGCAGAACCGCAGATTCCTCCCGTTCCTTTTGCGTCTGTAGAATATATAGCAGCATAGTTTACGCATCCGTCTATAGTAGCACCGCCAACTGTCTTTCCAATCTTACCGACAATTCCTCCAACCGAACGGTTGCCCTTTATGCTGCCCTTGACTCCTACATTTAGAACTGCTGCATTTGCTGGGCGAAGATCTTCTGGATCATTGTCATGCACGCCGATGCGGCCTATAAGTCCTATCGACTGTCCATCGCCATAATCTGCTCCGGCATATCTGTCGCATACTATCGTCACATAGTGGCCATTTCCATCGAAAATACCGCAGAAGGATGAACCTATTTTTGAATTTTTATTTTCTACATTCATCCTGTACTGTCCGCCGATAGGCATATAATTGCCTGCGCTCATGTCGAGATCGGCAGTAAGCTTCAACGTTTTGCCATTGAAATTTTCTATTCCATAGCTGTAATCGTCCGTAGCACGGTTGCATTCGCCATGGGTACCTGTCGCGTTGTTGACATACTTACTGTCATTCCATATGTCAGCAGATACTACATCTTTGTTGTCATAGACCATGCAATTGTCATTTACTATGCCATTTACAATTGCTGCAGCTCCTGCAAGCTTTGCTGCTGTATCTATCGTGTAAACTGAATCATTTTCATGTCCTATATACCAGCTGATATCTACGGCCTTTCCGTCCCATACAGTTGACTTGATATCAAGACCATCAAGCTTAGAATCATCAACAGCAGGGATAGATTCTGTACGCTCTAGCAAGCATCTCTCGCATGTGAATACTCTGCTGCCCTCGGAAGTAAATGTCGGTTCCTCCTTGACAACTCCTTTATCCCACGTATGTCCTTGTACTGTCTGCCAATTTAGAACAGGCATACAGCCATCATTTACTTTGTAATCATCTCCAAGAAGAGTGACAAAATCAGCACTTCTCATCTCTTCTGCAGTCTTTATGATTCCTATCGTGAGCGGTTTTGTGGCGTCAGTTGTATCTCCAGCTGCAAGTCCTGCAAGTGAATAATTGTTTGTGACAGTTTGATATGCACCGTCTACATGCCCGATAATAGGATTCCAGTTCCAGCTGTAGCCTGACACTATGCTGCCTGTGTTGAAGCAGTTTTTAACTGTACTTGCACTGTCAGCCATACCGACGATACCGCCGTGCCAGCGTCCGTTGTTGTTTGAGATAGTTCCTTCGTTGTAGCAGCTTATTACACTATTCTGATATGTAGAGCTCTTGTTTCCGGCAATGCCGACGATGCCGCCTATGCCATCCTTGCCGCCGCCGTTGCCGGTGATATCACCTTTATTGACGCATGCATATACGCTGCCATAGCTTCTTCCTGCTATACCGCCCGCAGCCTTTTTAGCGCTTATATTTGCATTATTTTGGCAATTTTTAATGATGCCCTTGTCACCATTTTGGCCTGCAATGCCGCCTATCGCGTATATTCCTGCACTTACATTTATAGCAACATCTGAGATTATGCCAGAAACTGTTCCGTTATTATATCCGACAGCTCCGCCTATATTGTCCGAGCCAGATGTTATCGGTGACTTTTCACTTCCTATAGAGCCGCTTATAGTGAAGTCCTTTATCTCTCCTGTATTATTTGCAAAGAGTCCCTGATAACCGCCTGTACAGTCAGTTATATTCATATCTAATATAGAATGTCCGCAGCCATCAAATGTACCTGCAAATGCATGCTCGCTATCGCCTATAGGATTCCATTTGCTGCTTAATCTTATGTCGGCACCTAGCTTTATAGTCTTCCCACTGAAGCTGTCCTGTGCAACAGACATATAAGTTTCAGAATTGCTTCCGCCAGCAAGGTCTCCACTAGCTGTGCTTCCGCCAGCTGCATCACTATCGCCAGCACTTCCGCTAAGAGCTGTTCCGTCCACTATAGCAGCAAGTCCTCTAAGCTGAGCTTCTGTACTTATAGTATAATCCTGATCACTCTCGTGACCCACATACCATGAAATATCATAATTAAGAGCATGCTTCACATTTATGCTCTTGATATATACAAGTTTTTCAACTAGCTCTGTAAGGCTTCCAGTTGATGGCGACGCATCGCTATTTTTAGAAAATTCGTCCATGCTCATACCAAAGGCCAGTGCTGGTGTATTTTCCGCACTAGTCTCTGACTTTGTGATATCACTGCCATCAGAGCAGTCCTGACATATACCATTCATGACGATATGCGGCGTAATAGTGATCTTGCCATTTGAGCGTGCTGACCAATTCTTTCCAGTGTAAAGAGCAGGGAAGTAATAACGACTCTGCGAATAAAGCTTATCATATGTAAAGGTTATACTTTCGTCACTCGATGTCTTGAAAGTTATCTCATCACCCTTTGAGAATTCTACACCTGCATTTTCTAAGAGAGTCTTAAGTTCAACTGAAACAGTTGCTTTTCCTTCAAATGCAGCAGGTGCAGAAGAAAATCCGCCATAATAGAAATCTTCCGATTCATCGAGGCTATTTATCTTCTCATATGTAATGTCCGTCTTTTTCTGAGTTGAAGCTCCAGGTTCAGTCACATATATTTCTAAGCTGCCCTTTAGCACAGCTCTTACACTTACGTCCGAATCCGGCATAGTGAAGCTGTAACCGCCAGTCGTGGTCTGTGCAGCATTCCAATTTTTTCCACCATCTGATGAATACTCTACTTTGTCAACTGTATATGCTCCATATGTGTCAACCGTAAGATTAACTATACTTCCTGCAGCAGCTGCTGCATTTCCGTCAGCATCCACAGTGCCGGACGATGCAGTCAGCAGGCCTGCGCCTGAAGGCTGAACTGATGTGGTTATAGCTTTATAATCACCGCTTTCTGAAGTCTTTCCTAAAGCAGCTGCTGATACATTTACTCCGTGCTCTGGCATGGTAAATGTATATTTATCGCCTGACCTCTGCACTTCTATGCTCGAATCGTTCTCTGCATCAGTGATGCTTAGTGTGACATATGGCCACAAGCTGCTGTCCTCAGATGCAACCTTAAGAGTCACCTGCTCACCTGCTGCAGCCTTAAAATAATTGTCATCAGCAGTGACTACAGCATGAGATGCAGTCATCTTATATCCATCCTGACCTTCAGTTCCGCTAGATGTCCCATCCTTGACTGTGATAGCATTGTATGCAGGATAGAAATTTATAACATTTATATTTTGAGCAGATGGATTGCCAAGATTCCCAGTAAAATCTGCGCCTCCGGCTGCCTGCTCCTTTTCATATTCTTCTTTATTTTTGGTAGTAGTTCCCATATATGTACGGAGAGACATTTCTGTATCTGCCGCATCAAGTGCTTCCTGAAGGGATTTATTTTCGCCTCCAAATCCGACCATCGCAAAGACATAAGGAACTTTTATTCTATTTTCATCTGTCATCAAAGCCATGGCTTCATCTGAGAACCATATTCCGTAATGGCCGCCTGTTTCCTTTTTCTCAGCCATACCCTTGAAATAGTAACGCTCTTCGCCCCAATAATAGCTGTCATATGAGCAATTTTCGACATTGTCATAAGGCCAGATCTTGCCATCGCTTCCAGCCTTCATCTGGACACACGTTTTCCCCTTCAGATTTGCTATGCCTGACTGCTTTTCGGCATAACTCACTATATCGTCCATGAGTATGCCTTTTTTTACTACTCCCACACGTGCAGTCGGTCCTCTCCTTCCTCCTACATATAAAAATGCGTCGTAGCTGTCAAAATAGCTATACTCAGGATGAGCTTTAAAATAGTCATCATCAAATGTATTGAGTATACTAAGCTCTCCGCCTGTCCCGTCCTCATTTTTAGTCAAAGTGGCGTCTAGCCATTTGTTTGCCGCCGTTCCATTTTGAAAATACCATGTTTCACTCCAAGATGTCGTCGTGCCATCTTTTCCATATACATTCATGGTAAACGTCGGCTGCGCAGCTGCAAATGACATTGTGGGCACAAATGTGCCAATCATCATCAATGTCAAGAATATGGATAGTATTCTTTTTAGTGCTGGCTTCATATTCTTCTCCTTTACTTGCCTCTCCTAAATTAGTAATAAAATATTGTGATTAAATATGCTTTACATGAAATATATTCAAAGCATATTTACTTGATGATTCTATCACGTAT
>CAVJDC010000015.1:0-24865 GCA_963648085.1 Anaerovoracaceae bacterium | reverse complement strand
TTGTCCCACGAGAATACATAATCCTTGATTCTGCTGTTTGAAAGCTCTTGGAATACTACTGCGCCGATTCCGACCTCCTTTGAAATCTCATCAAGATCTTCAAGCTGGTCATTTTTTTCGAGCATGATCTGCTTCGTCTTTTCAACTGCGCCATTTAATACATCGAGAAGGAATACAACCTTTCCTTTTCTTGTGGAAAGTGTACCGTCCTCAAGGCTTACCATTCCGAAAGGTACATGTACACATTGATCAGCCCAGTCAAAGCCCATAAGCTCGATAATCTTGAACCACTGCTGGAAGTGGAGATTCTGCTGTGAAGCAACTACATAGATATTCTTGTCGAAGTTATAATGTTCTTTTCTGTAAACTGCAGCTGCGATATCTCTTGTAATATAAAGAGTTGAGCCATCCTTCTTCTTGATAAGTGCAGGAGGCATGCCATATTCTTCGAGATCTACAATCTGAGCTCCGTCTGATTCCTTGAGAATCCCGCGCTCGTTTAAAATGTCAATTATACGATCCATCTTGTCAGAGTAGAAGCTCTCACCTGCATATGAATCAAATTCTATTCCGAGCATATCGTAGACATATGTAAATTCCTTGAGACTTTCTTCACGGAACCACTGCCAAAGTTCATATTCAGCCTTTTCGCCCTTCTCAAGTCTAAGAAACATCTCCCTAGCCTCGTCTTCAAGAGCAGGATTTTTTTCTGCTTCTTCATGGAATTTCACATAATATGAGAGAAGCGTCTTTATAGGCTCTCTCTTTACGTCTTCTTCATTCCCCCAAAGTCTGTATGCAACGATCATCTTGCCAAACTGCGTGCCATAGTCACCGAGATGGTTGATTCTCACTGTATCGTAGCCAAGAAAATCATAGATCTTATAAATAGAATTTCCTATCACAGTAGTTCTAATATGTCCGATATGAAACGGCTTTGCAATATTTGGCGAAGAATATTCTACTATAACTTTCTTGCCTGCACCGATGCTGCTGCTTCCATATTTTTCCTTTGTGGAAATAATCTCATCTGTAACTGCCGCAGCAAGCTCCGCTCTATTCAAGAAGAAATTCACATATGCATTTACATTTTTTACTTCCGAAAATAATCTATTTTCGGCAAGGCTGCCAGCTATGTCTGATGCGATAAGATTTGGAGCCTTTCTCATAAGCTTTGCAAGCTTAAAGCAAGGAAATGCGTAGTCGCCCATGCTGCTTTCAGGCGGAATTTCTATCATTTTTTCAATTTCTGCAGCATCAAGGCCTTCTATAGCTTCAGAAAGAAGACCTGCTATTACCTTTTTCTGATCCTTCATAAATTATTCCCTCTAAATTTTTATTTCAAACTTTTGTCCTAAGATTTTGCTGTCACTGTCTTGGCAGCTTCAATCCACTGTAACGTCACTGCCATATCACTGTCTTGACAGCTTCAATCCACTGTAATGTTACTGCCACGTCACTGCCATATCACAAGCCTTACTTAAGCATCACCACAGTGACACCTTCACCGCCGCCGCTGACACCTCCAGATTGATAAGAATCTACATACACATGCGTCCTAAATAGCTGCTTAAGACCATTTTTAAGAACTCCAGTCCCCTTTCCGTGAATAATATTCACCTGCGGCAGACCTGCCATATATGCATCGTCAAGATATTTGTCAACCTCGGCCATTGCCTCGTCAAGAGTCAATCCGATTACATTCAGCTCTGTCGACACAGTCATCGTCTTTTGCTTTAGAAGACTAGAATATCTTCCTCCAGACTTTGTATGCGATGTAAAGTGAGTTTGCTCACCATGGTCCCCAATCTTTGTGATATCCGCAAGCTTTATCTTCACCTTCATCGGACCTATCTGAATCATAAGCTCATCTCTCGCATCTGGAAGCGATGCAACTGTGCCCTTTTGATCTAGCGAAACTACTCTTACCCGATCACCTATTGCAAGCTCGTCTCTTGATGCCGGCTTTGAATTAACCTCAGGCTGATAGACCTCACGATAGTCATCACTCTTTTTAAGAAGCCTTCTGCGGATATTTGCCTGACGCATCTTCGTTTCTTCGAAGCTGCCAGTCTGCTGGCCTTCCTGCCTTATCTCGCGAAGCTCTTCCTTTATCTCCTCTGCAAATTCTCTTGCCTCAGCGACAATCTCGAAGGCCTCTTTTTTTGCCTTTTCGATCATAGCCTTCTGACGCTTTTCAGCATTCTTTTGCCGTCTGTCTAGCTCCTCTTCACGCTTCTTTAGCTTTACCTTTAGCTCTAGTGCTCTGTCCTTTTCAGTCTCTGTCACAGACATATTTTCCTGGATTGCTGAAATGACACTCTCAAATTTAATATCCTCAGAGCCGAGCAGCTCCTTTGCATGCTCTATGATATCATCCGCTAGTCCAAGTTTTCTTGAAATCTCAAATGCATTTGACTTTCCTGGCGTACCGATGGTAAGTCTGTATGTCGGTGAAAGCGTCTCTATATCAAATTCCATAGAAGCGTTTTCTACACCATCTGTAGAAATAGCATATTTTTTCAATTCACTATAATGTGTCGTAGCAAGGGTAAGTGCCTTTTTGTCATATAACTTTTCAAGAATAGAAACTGCAAGGGCTGCACCCTCTGTAGGATCCGTACCAGCACCAAGCTCATCGATCAGCACAAGAGTCCTCTTGTCGGCTTCCTTTATAATCTCCACAATATTTTTCATATGTGATGAAAAAGTACTCAGACTCTGCTCTATGCTCTGTTCGTCACCGATATCTGCAAATATCTTTTTTACTACAGGAATACGTGAATTTTCTCCTGCCGGTATGTGCAGTCCCGCCTGCGTCATGAGTACAAGAAGTCCCACAGTCTTCAATGTAACCGTCTTGCCACCCGTATTTGGACCTGTAATGACAAGAGTTCTATAATTTTTCCCTGCTCTGACATCTACAGGAACTACTTTTTCCGAATTAATAAGAGGATGCCTGCCCGCTTTTATGTCAAGGATGCCTTTTGTATTTACCTTTGCTGAATATCCGTTGTATTTTACAGAAAATTTTCCCTTTGCAAATATGACATCCAGTCTGGTCATGTATTTCTGATTATTTATCAGATTTCTTACCGATCTGCCAACTTCCTTTGAGAGCTCGCCAAGAATACGCTTTATCTCATTTTCCTCTTTTATCTCAAGCTCTCTTATTTCATTATTCATATTTACGACAGCCTCAGGCTCTATAAATAATGTGGCACCTGTAGATGATCTGTCATGTATGATTCCTGGAAATTTTCCTCTGTTTTCCTGTTTTACGGGGATTACAAATCTGCCGTCACGCATAGTAACTATATCATCCTGAAGGAGGTCTCTGTTTGAAGCCGAAGACGTCATTGAATTTATCTTTGCGCGAACCATTTCCCGCTGTCTGACAATTTTTCTTCTAATATCACGCAGAAGCGGACTTGCATTGTCCGACATCTCATCCTCTGAAATGATACATCTGTCTATATGATCACGCAGAGGCTGCTCCTCATTAAGCATATCTACAAGTCCCATAACTGTCGGATAATCATCTCTATCAAGAATCTTATTCATCTCCGCATCGAAGAATCTCATAGTCTGGGATACTGCATTCAGACTTGATTTTATGTCGAGGAGCTCCCTCATATTTAAAGTTCCGCCCTTTTCGGCATATCTGACCTTTTTCTTTGTGTCACATATTCCTCCGAGAGGAGGCGCACCTGCCGTCCTTACTATAGCTGCGGCCTCATCTGTTTCCTCAAGAAGTTCTTTGATTACAAAATCGTCCGTTTTAGGCACAATTTCTCCGACAGCACTTCGGCCCATCGGAGAGATTGCTTCTTTTGCAAGCAGATCTATTATTTTATTGAATTCTAATACTCGTTCTGCTTTTTCGTTCATAATTTTTCCATAAAACTTTCAAATTCTTTATCTGCTGATTCACATTTGATTTTCTGCCTAGTCAATTGGTTCATACAACAAATCGGAATCAGAAGCCTCATCTGATAAGTCATCCGATAAGTCATCTGATAAGTCGCCTGATAAGTCATCCGATAAGTCATCTAAATCACCTAGAAGGTCATCCGTATCGTCTAGTAAATCAAATGGATCATCTGATTTATTTTTTTCTTCGAGCATACCAAGAGCTTCGTCGAGGTCATTTTTAAGCTTGAGATTTTCCATCTGTATGTCATAAAAGCTGCCTTCAAGCTCTTTATATCTGCTTATATTTTCGCTTTTATCAGCCGCCGCTGCTGCATTTTTCTTTTCTGAAGCAGCTAGACGTCTCTTCAGCTTCTCTATTTCGCTATTAAGCTTAGCATTTTCACGCTTAATATTTTCTTTTTCTTCAGCTTGGCGTAATGTTTCTTTTCGAAGTGCTGTCAATTCAGCGCTTTTTCTGTTGAATATGTCCTTTAGCTCGCTTATTTTTTCAGCATTTTCCTCAGAATCCTTTCTATGTTCTCTAAAGGCTTCCTTCGCATTTTCCCACATCGTGCGGTATTCATTTACCTTACCTTCAAGATTTGCAACATTTTCTACAAGAGAATCAGCACGCTGTCTCTCAGTAAGATAATCATTGCTGATATTTACTGCGGCAAGAAGTGCGAGGGTATATGTAGGAAATTGCGGCTTTGCAGCTTTCATCTCACTTATCATCGAATCAACCTTGTCTGCAGCCAGCTGAATCTGCTCCTTTGAGTTTGCTCCGGCAATAGTATATTCTTTGCTGCATATTGTAACTTTAACCTTATTTAGTTCCACCGGGCACTCCTCCCTTCAATTTGCTTCCATCAGCGCTGCCGCCACCCCATGTCACGGCCGCGCCTTTAATCGAGCTTTGCATAATTCTGACACCACGTTATATCTGTGGCTTTTGTCAAGCTTTCATTACATTTCTCTTTGTACTGCATTTAGCTTTTCTCTTAGTGCTTCTATAATTTTTGCATGTACAGGATTTACCTCATCATCTGTAAGAGTCTTTTCTGGCGATCTGTATGACAGATTAAATGCAACGCTCTTCATACCTTCGCCAACCTGCTTTCCACGATATACATCAAATAGCATGACGTCCTCGAGTATATCTCCTCCATTTTCACGAATAATATCCTCGATAGCACCTACAGTTACTTCATTTGCTGTAAGAAGCGAAATGTCTCTTGTAACTGCTGGATATTTTGGAAGAGGCTTGTAGAGAATTTCCTTTGCAGCATGAAGAATAATGATAGAGAATAAAATCTCACATGTGTAAACCCTGTCTGTGATTCCATAACGCTCTGCAACATCAGGATGCATCTCGCCCATAGTTCCCAAAAGCTCACCATTATATATAATATTTGCGCATCTTCCTGGATGATACATAGGAAGCTTCTTTTCTGCCTCGTAAACAAGTTCTCCCTTAAGACCCATTCTGTCTGCAAGCTCGTTTATAATTCCCTTAAGCACGAAGAAATCCGCATCTCCGCCATACATGCCGATACATAAGCCCTCTGCTTCTGCAGGCTGACCATCGCAATTTATAGCTACATTGTTGAATATTCTTCCAATCTCAAAGAGGGCTGCTTCTTTATTTCCTTTTGAATTATTCTTTGAGAGGACATCCATCATATTTGGCGTAAGAAGCGTCCTCATGACACTGCTGTCATCTCCGAGAGGATTGATAATCTTTACAAAATTTCTCTTTGAAATATCTGTCTCTGAAATTCCTGCCTTGTCAACACTTGAAGGACTTACAAATGAATAAGTCAATATTTCGTCAAGTCCAAGACCTGTGAGAATATCTCTTGCACGTGTCCTTGCATCCTCCTGCTTAGTGAGACCCGCAACCTCGCTTCCCTTAGGAATTGATGTCGGAAGAAGGTCATATCCATACATACGTGCAACTTCTTCTACATAATCTATCTCTGCCTCAAGGTCCATTCTTACTGTAGGAGGGGTAACGGTCATGACATCACCATTTACTTTTACAGACATTTCGAGACTTTCAAAAATCTTGACCATATCATCGCCTGAGATATCAGTTCCGAGAACATGATTTACTCTTGATGCTCTCACGTCTATAGGCTTAGCTTCCTGCACCTGCGGATAAATATCTATTGCACCATCTGCTACCTTGCCGCATCCAAGCTCCTCTATAAGATGACACACTCTCAAAGCTGCAGCCTCGCACAGATTTGCATCAAGGCCCTTTTCATATCTTCCTGAAGCCTCAGTTCTTAGCCCAAGCTTCTTAGATGAGCTTCTTATAGAGTCACCATCAAAATTTGCTACCTCAAGGATCACCTTCTTAGTGTCCTCTGTAATTTCCGAATTCAGTCCGCCCATGATGCCAGCTATACCAATAGGCTTTGCAGCGTCATTTATCATAAGAACACCTTCCGGAAGCTTTCTTTCTGCTCCGTCAAGCGTGACAAATACATCTCCATCCTTTGAAGTGTCGATAATAATCTTATTTCCTTCGACTGTCGAAGCATCAAAAGCGTGGATAGGCTGACCATATTCCATCATTACAAAGTTTGTAATGTCTACAATATTGTTTATAGGTCTCATACCTGCATGCATGAGTCTTTTCTGCATCCACCAAGGAGATTGCTCGATCTTAATATCAGTAATGACATGTGCCGTATATCTCGGGCAAAGCTGCGGAGACTTTACTTCTACTGAAATATGTTCATTTACGTCGCCGCCGCCTGCTGCAACATCTGTAGAAGGATACTTAAGCTCAGTTCCGAAAACTGCAGCTGCCTCTCTCGCCATGCCTATCATAGACAGGCAGTCAGGTCGATTTGGCGTAATTTCGAAATCAACTACGCTATCCTTGAGTCCAAGTGCATCTGCAATGTCTGTACCAGGCACTAGATCGTCGTCGAGAATCCAGATGCCATCTTTGATAAGAGTATTTATAACCTTATCTTCATATCCCATTTCTGCTGCTGAGCAAAGCATGCCTTCAGAAACTACACCGCGAAGCTTTCCCTTCTTGATGACAGTTCCATCAGGAAGCTTTCCACCGTGTCTGATAAGCGGCACCGTAGCTCCCTCAAATACATTCTTTGCTCCTGTGACTATCTGAAGCGGCTCCTCATCGCCTGCATCAATAGTACATACTACGAGCTTATCAGCATCAGGATGCTTTTCGATCTTTAAAATCTTTCCTACTACAATCTTTGTGAATTTTGTGCCAAAAGGCTCCACCGTCTCTATATTTGAACCTGAAAGAATCATTCTGTCACAGAATTCTTCCACAGAAACATCTACATCTGCATAATCTTTAAGCCAATTTATTGAAACTAACATTGATTCTACCTCTCTGATTCTATCTCTCTATATTCTTAATCTTCAGAATCTTTTTTCTCAGTATTCTAGTATCTCGGATCTGCTACTTGAACTGTTTAAGGAAACGGTCATCATTTTCATAGAATAGTCTGATGTCGTCTACTTCATACTTCAGCATGGCGATTCTTTCTACGCCGATGCCAAATGCAAATCCTGTATACTTTTCTGTATCGATTCCGCCGACCTTGAGAACATTTGGATGAACCATGCCGCAGCCAAGTATTTCAATCCATCCGCTGCCTTTACATACATTGCAGCCCTTGCCGCCGCACTTGAAGCAAGATACATCAACCTCTGCACTCGGCTCTGTGAAAGGGAAATGATGTGGTCTGAATTTTGTCTTTGTATCAGGGCCAAACATCTGTCTTGCAAATTCACTAAGGACTCCCTTAAGGTCTGCCATTGTAATACCTTCGCCTACCACAAGACCTTCAACCTGATGGAATACAGGTGAATGGGTAGCATCAGGAGTATCGCATCTATAAACTCTTCCTGGTGAAATTACACGAAGAGGAGGTTCCTTGGTCAGGAGAGTCCTAGCCTGTACAGGCGAAGTTTGAGTTCTCAGAAGAGTCTTGTCTGTAATATAAAATGTGTCTGTCATATCTCTTGACGGGTGATTTGGACCGGCATTTAGCGCATCAAAATTCATGAATACTGTTTCTACTTCAGGACCTTCAACTACCTCAAATCCCATATTCATGAAAATCTTTGACATTTCGTCGATAGTTTGTGTGATAGGATGTCTCACACCAAGAGTTTTTACTTTTCCTGGTTCTGTGACATCTATAACCTCTGCAGCAAGCTTTGCATTCTTCTTCGCTTCTTTAAGCTCATTTTTCTTGCTTTCAAGAATACTTTCGATTTCGGCTCTGACTTCATTTGCCTTCTTGCCAACCTCTTTTCTCTCTTCAGCGCCAAGCTTTCCCATAGAACGCAATATCTCAGTGAGTCTTCCCTTCTTGCCGAGAACCTTTACTCTAATCTCCTCAGCCTTCTCAAGAGTGACTGCTTCACCAAGCTGAGCCTTGACTTCATCAAGGATTTCTGCTAACTGCTTTTGCATGTATACCTTCCTCCATTATCTTGTAATCTTTTATGACGATTCATATCACAATATCATATCACAATATCATATGACAATATCATATGACAAGCTCGCCTGTTCAAAGCACAGTACAGCCCGCAGGCCACACTGGCGATGCTTCTTTATTTACGGTGCCAAATTCTAAATTGACCTCTGCCTGACAGATTCATACATAATAATTGATGCTGCCGCTGCTGCATTTAGCGATTCAATGCTGCCCTCCATCGGTATAAGTAATCTTATATCTGAGTTAAGCATAAACTCCTCACATGCACCATTTGCTTCATTTCCAATAATAAGTGCAATATTTTCTGCTATATCTTCCTCAAAATATGATTTTTCGGCCGCCGGCGATGTGCACGCTATCTTTTTCCCAAGCGTCTTTAAAAGATTAAGTGCTTCGCTTGGCTCTGATGCAAAACTAAATCTCACTCTGTATAAAGATCCAGCTGCTGCTCTGACAGTTTTGGGCGAAAATATATCTGCAGTACCCTTCATGACTAAAATATCTCTAAAGCCAGCTGCATCCGCCGTGCGAATAATAGTTCCAATATTTCCCGGATCCTGAAGTCTGTCAAGTACGACTACATTTGAGCTTACAGAACCCAAGTCATCGTCTGCGCCGCCGCCTCGCAAGCCCTCGTCAGTGACACCGCCGCAATGAGTTCTCTCATCTAAGCCGCCGCAATGCGAGCCCTCGTCAGTGACACCGCCGCAATGAGATCCCTCATCTAAGCCGCCGCAATGCGAGCCCTCGTCAGTGACACCGCCGCAATGCAAGCCCTCGCCAGTGACACCGCCGCAATGCAAGCCCTCGCCAGTGACACCGCCGCAATGAGGTCTCTCATCTAAGCCGCTGCCATATGTACTCTTGTCAACACCGTCACTATATATACTCTCATCTGTGCTGCTGTCATGTATGTTCTCATCCAAGCTTATGCAGCATGCAGCAGCTCTTAAAAAATCCGTCTCCGGCATAGCAGACAGCGCAGCTATCCCTTGAGGAGTCTCTGTATCGACAGCCCTGTCAAATATCCCTGCCGACACATAATAAATATCTGCCCCACCAGATTTCAGAGCAGATATGATATCTTTCCCTTCATCAGTTTTTTCGAAGCCTTCTCTGACGAAAACCTCTTCGGGAATCTGTCCATTCAAAAGAGCTTCCTTTATAAGATGAACACCCTCTATGACATATCTTTTTTCGCGCTCTCGATATTTTTTTCGGTAGAGCTTTGAAAGCTGTTTCAGTTTATCATTTTTTGAAGAATTCAGCATCTGAACCATAAGATTACCCTTCTTCACTGTCATGTAACGCGGCGCCAGTATTTTCTGCCTCTGCAGGAGGCGAGACTATCAGCATTCTGCTGTGCTTAAAAAAACTCACACTGCTTGAGTCACAAGAGTACAGCGGTTATTTTCAAATCAATTCATCAACAAAAAGCCGGCTCATCACCGGCTTTTCTCTCTGAATTCTTAAAGCTTTCTGTTTACGGCGTTCATAGCACCCTTAAGGAAGTCCGGAACTTCGATGCTTTCTTCATTTCTCGCCGGTGCCTGCTGTCTAGGCGCATAACCAGGAGTATTATATGCTGCTGGCTGCTGTCCCTGAGGCATAGTCTGTGCTGGTGCCTGTGGCTGCTGTATGTAAGGATCCTGAGAAGCTTGAGCTGCCTGACCTGCTGCTGCCTGGGCTGCTGCTGCCTGGGCTGCTGTATCTTCATCACTATCAAAGCCTGTAGCGATGAGCGTGATTCTGATTTCGTCATTGAGACTTTCGTCAATTGAAGTACCGAAAATAATGTTTGCATTTTCTGCAGCAGACTTCTCAATAAGATCTGAAGCCTCATATACCTCAAGCATACCGAGGTCGTATCCGCCTGTGATATTGAGCAGGATAGAATGAGCACCATCGATAGAAGTTTCGAGAAGTGGACTTCCGATAGCCTCCTGTACAGCCTCTTCAACTCTCTTTTCACCGCTTGCAACACCGATACCCATGTGTGCGATGCCCTTGCCTTCCATGACTGTCTTCACATCCGCAAAGTCAAGATTTATGACGCCTGACTTAGTGATGAGATCTGTGATGCTCTGAACACCCTGTCTGAGAATATCGTCAGCCATGCTGAATGCTTCATTTACAGTTGTTTTTTTATCTGAAATCTGCAGCAGCTTGTCATTTGGCACTACTACAAGTGAATCTACATACTTTTTGAGATATTCTATACCTAGCTCTGCATGATCCTTACGTCTTTTGCCTTCAAAGCTAAATGGCTTTGTGACAACTCCGACTGTAAGAATACCCTTCTCCTTTGCAGCCTTCGCAATAACAGGCGCTGCACCTGTACCTGTGCCGCCGCCCATGCCTGCTGTAAGGAATACCATATCTACGCCTTCGAAATGCAGCTTTATATCTTCAAGATTTTCTTCTGCAGCCTTCATGCCTACTTCAGGATTTGCACCTGCACCAAGTCCTCTTGTAAGCTTTTCACCTATCTGTACCTTTGCATCTGCCGAAGCACCATCTAGTGCCTGCTTATCTGTATTTACGACTACATATGAAACACCCTGAAGGCCTGATTCTATCATGCGGTTTACAGCATTTCCGCCGCCACCGCCTACACCAATTACTTTTATCTGAGCATTGTTCGCAACATTCATTTCTAAGTCTAACATTGTCCGTGATCCTCCCGTTACCTTTATTGATTCAATTCTATCATATCAATATTTTTATCGCAACATTTAGATAAAAAAACAGTTTACAATTTTGAACCTGATTCATTATTTTGGATTGAACGACGCATATCCAGATTCGCTGATATATATGTCACCGCTGTCATATCCTTTTTCATTAATATCATATAAAGCACGCTTAAGCTCTTTGGCGTAAAGCGAGATATTTTCATAATCACCCTGGCACGTGAGTGTGTCCGTTATGTATCCCTTTACCGTTTCTGCGTCAATAAAGTCGATCTGTTTAAAGTAAAGATCTTCTGCATTGATTGCATTTAACATTGCGAGAAGCTTACTCATGTTGCAGGCGCCTTTTATCTTTGGCTCTGAGCCAACCTTGTACTTTTTAACTGTGACATCGTTTAAAATAGTAGCTGTCATATTGCTGTCCGCACAGTCTATAACAATCCCATTAGAATCGAGGATGATATATTTGTTTTCGCCGTACAAGATCGCAGCAGAAGGAAGTACTTCCTCTACTTTTATCGCATATGTATCTGGAATCTTTCTTGTTATCTTTACATTTCCAATATATGGATTATCCTTGAGGTTAGATTTAACCTTGCCGGCACTTTTCTCAAACATATTTTGACCCTTAGAAATCTCTGAAATTTTGAGGATCTCCTGATCAGAAAGGATATGATTGCCATCTATCTGAATATATTCTATCGTAAATACTGGAGATTTCAGAAACAGTACAAATGCTATGATCACAATCGCTGTGATAAGAATTGCAGGAATATAATTTCTGCTTCTCTTCGCTCTGCTCTTTTTCTTTTCTCCTGGAATTATTGGCTTTACAAGGCCAGTCTTTTCGGCAGTCTTTTCATCCTCACCTCTCGAGGCAAGACCTTGGTTATATTCTGTATCTCCACCACCGAAAATGTCTACAGATGTGTAAAAGCTGCTGCCGTTCCTACCTTTATTCATTTATATTTCACCCTTTTCTCAGATGTGTACTCGTGATCATACTCTGGCATGCAGCCTAAAGCATCATCGCATTCACTGTCAGATTCATATTCTGACACATATCAGCATTCAGACCCTTACTCTGTCGCATGCTTGTATCCACACCCGGACATCTCTGCTCTGACGTATATCATATGCCTATAGTATCACAAATTACCTCAGCAGCATCCGTCCTTCCGATTCTGGCAGCATTTTCACTCATTGATACGACTGCCGATTTGTCATCTATAAGGCGCGCTATAGTATCCGCAACTGTTCCCGCTGTCAAATCTTTTTCCTCTATCAGGATTGCTGCGTTCTTGTCAGCTACAGATTTTGCATTATAATATTGATGGTTTGCTGTGACATTTGGTGAAGGAATCATGATAGATGCTCGCCCACATGCCATTATCTCAGATACCGTCAGAGCTCCGGCTCTTGTGACTGCAAGGTCGCAAGCGCCCAGATACAGCGGCATATCATCAATATATCTCATGTATGTGATATTTTTAGGAATATTTTCTGCTGAATCCGTGATTTTATCATAATATCGTTTTCCCGTAGCGAAAATAATTCTAATTTGACTCTTTCCAGCAAATCTCTTGACCACATCCATCATCTGGTCATTAATAGTCTGAGCACCAAGGCTGCCGCCAAAGCTTAATATAACAAACTCATCCTCTGATATTCCCAGAGCTTTTCGTGCCGCATTCCTCTCCGTGAGTGCAAAAGCTTTTCTTACAGGATTTCCAACTGTGACAGCAGGCTTTCTTGTCTTGAAATAAGGCACTGCTTCTTCAAATGCAGTAAATACCGTCTCAACCTTTTTGCTAAGAAGCTTGTTTGTAAGACCAGGAAATGCATTTTGTTCATGAATAAATGAACGTATTCCCATCGACGCTGCAGCCCTTACAACAGGACCACAAACATATCCTCCAGTACCGATGACTATGTCAGGCTTAAATTCCTTCATAAGCTTCTTTGATTCAGACATTCCCTTCATCAAATCCTTCACAGTCTTAAAATTCTTTAGAAGATTCTTTCTGTTCAGGCCGCTGACCGTTATATATTTTAGTTCGTATCCGTTTGCCGGAACGATATCTTTTTCCATTCCGTGCGTAGTTCCCGCAAAAACTATCTCAGCATCATGATGTCTTCTCTTGATTTCTTCCGCTATAGCTATTGCGGGATATATATGGCCGCCTGTTCCGCCGCCTGTCATTATTACTTTCATATCGTACTCCTAGCAAAGATTTTCAGAAATTCAGCTGTATCACAGCAATGCCCAGTCACCACAGAAACGCTCAGTCACCACAGCAGCGCCCAGTCACCAAAGCAACGCTCAGTCACCACAGCAGCGCCCAGTCATCGCAGCAACGCTCAGCCACCACAGCAGCACCCAGCCACCAAAGCAACGCTCAGTCACCACAGCAGCGCCCAGTCACCATGGCAATTCAAACATTTTATATACTCTCAGATGTTCTGATAGCGCGCTTTTTTCGAAATCTATTCTTCTTTTTTCGTCCTTTATTCAGCTCACCTTCATCGATTTTTCTCGAAATATTGAGCATGATTCCCATCGATGCCATGAACATCAGAAGTGAGTTTGCACCCCAGCTTACAAATGGCAATGCTACACCAGTAGGCGGCATCATCGATGTGGCGATCATTACATTCATCGCAACCTGAGAAGAAAGCATAATGGTGATACCAGCTGATACAAGTGTACTATACTTATCAGGTGCCTTTATCACGATTCTTACACATCTCCAGATCAAAAGGAGATATACGAGAAGAAGGACTATAAGTCCAAGCAAACCAAGCTCTTCGCCGATAATAGCAATAATAAAGTCATTTTGCGGGTCAGGCAGATATAATGTCTTTTGAATGCTCTTTCCAAGACCTACTCCCCTAATTCCGCCAGAGCCGAGGGCAAGCAGTGACTGGACCACCTGATATCCTGAGCCTTGGCTGTCTGCAAATGGATTTAGGAAGCTTACGATTCTTTGGAGCTTATATCCTCCATCCTTTATGATATATACGCCAAGACCGAGAACGCCTACTCCACCCAAAGCTGCAAAAATCTTCATACTCATTCCGTCAACATACATCATTCCGATGCATATCACCGCAAGTGTCATCGCTGTGGTGGTACTCGGCTGGACTATTATCAGCAGAAGCGGGATTCCCATCATCAGAAGAGATGGGATTACCCCATATTTCAACGATTTTGCATTGTGTGCGGGATGACTCAAAAACTTTGCAATTGCAAAGATACATCCCATTTTGGCCAGTTCGCCTGGCATGATACTTATAGGCCCGATATAAATCCAACGTGATGCATTGTTTAACGAGGTTCCTCCAAACAAGACAACTATCAGTAAGACTACACAAATTCCGTAAATTATGTACGAAAAATTCTTAACTACACGATAATCTGTAACTGCAAGAATTGCCATCGCTATCGTTCCACACGCTGCATATAACGCGTCTCTGATGAGATAATGGTATGGCGTCCCGAATTTATTCAGCGCTGTATAGTAGCTGGCACTAAATACCATAATAACACCAAATACTACAAGACCCAGCACAAGTGCAGTCAAAAGGAAATCTGCAGATCCAGCTTTTCTTTTTTTCTTTCTTCGGGCCGCTGTATCCATGACCCCGTTGTTTTTTACTTCGCCATTCTTGTGCGAATTTGCTATCATTCGGCGCTTCATTTGATTAGTTCAGCTCCTTTACACAATTTTTAAAGTCCTTGCCCCTCAACTCATAATTTTTATACAAATCCCAGCTTGCACATGCTGGAGAAAGGAGAACCGTGTCGCCCGACTTGGCGATTTCGTAAGCCTTCGTCACAGCCTCTCTCATGTTTGAGACCATATACACTTCTGTAAATCCTGCCGAAAGCGCGGCAGCCTTTATCTTCTGAGCAGTAGCTCCAAAAACTACCACTGCTTTCACGTGTCCTTCAAAGCTATCTATAAGCTCCGTATATTCAGCTCCCTTGTCATACCCACCAGCAAGCAAAATGATATTTTTATAAGACAATATAGCCCTTATCGATGCATCAGGATTAGTCCCCTTAGAATCATTTACAAAAGTCACACCATCTTTTTCACCGCATCTTTCCATTCTATGCTCTACGCCTGCAAATGACCTTAGCGTCGAAGCGATAACCTCGACATCTATGCCAAAACATACTGACATGGCACATCTGCACCGCAAATTTCAAATGTCTCACCATCTGGCTTTTTCACAGTAATAATGCCTTCTCTGACGAATGCACCTGTCTCAAGTTCTCTTCTGCTGCTAAATGGCATAAGGACAGCCTTGCAGCATTTTGACATCTCGACGCAGACCTCGTCCTCTTCATTATATACAAAATAATCATCTTCCGTCTGATTTTCGAAGATCCTTGCTTTTGCAGCGATATAATTTTCCAGCGTCTTATGTCTATTTAAATGGTCAGGTGTGATATTCAGCACAGCTGAGACAGTAGGCTTGAAATCACGTATCGTCTCTAGCTGAAAGCTGCTGCATTCTGTCACGAAAATGGTGTCCTCGTCAGAATCCTTTATCCTAAGCATGACAGGCACGCCGATATTACCGACAACTCTTGCGTCCCTTCTGGCATTTGCAAAAATCTCACCTACAAGAGTAGTCGTAGTAGTCTTTCCATTTGTCCCAGTAATAGCTGCAAAGCTTCCTTTTCCGAGTCTGTAAGCCATCTCTAGCTCTCCGGTAATTTCGACGCCTGCAGCCTTAGCCTCCACTACATAATCAAGATCTAATGGAACACCCGGGCTTAAGAGCATCATATCATACTTTTCTGCATCCTTAGGCCTTTGTCCGAAAGATACCTTCAAATTATGTGAAGCAGCCCATGTTCTCTTTTCCTCATTTTCTGTCCCATCATAAGCTTCGACAGCATATCCTTTTTCGCGCATAATCTCTGCCGCTGCCATACCTGATCTGCCAAGACCTACGACCAAAATGCTCTTACCGTCTTTCTTATCAGCGAAGCTTATTTTATTATTCTTTTTATCATCAATTTTTTCGTCATTTGTAAGTTCAGACATTCTTTCTCCTAACCTACGTGAACTGACATAAGAATCCACGCTATTACGCACAATACGAAATCTGCGGCATAAAATACTGCTACGACTTTAGTTTCATTCCAACCGCCAAGCTCAAAATGGTGATGTATCGGTGCCATTCTAAATATACGCTTTTTCGTCGTCTTGTAGCTTACAACCTGAATGATAACTGAAAGAACCTCCATCACGAAAACACCACCCGCAATGACGAGAATAAGCTCGATATGCATCATGATAGCTGCAGCCGCAAGTGCCCCGCCAAGTGCAAGTGAGCCAGTATCGCCCATAAATACCTTTGCAGGATGATGATTGAAAATCAAGAATCCGAGGCATGCTCCTGATACAGATGCCATAAAAATTCCGCTGCTAAGGCTTCCGCAAGTCATCGCCATGACTGTAAAAAATATTGCGGTGATCGTTGTACATCCAGAAGCAAGACCATCAAGGCCATCAGTGAGATTTACAGCATTTACCATCGCCACAAGTACGAATGCTACAAAAGGAATATACAGCAAGCCTAGATCGAAATAATTTCCCCATATAGGTATATATATACTTGTACCATGCTCTGAAATTTTTGATTGATATACCGCTATGATAATCGCAATGACAATCTGAAAAAGCAGCTTTTGCTTTGCCGTCAGGCCGAGATTTCTTTTCTTTACAACTTTGATGAAGTCATCGAAAAATCCAATCGCTGCACAAAGGACAAATGTAAGGAGCATTATACTCATTTCCGATGCCACACCATTTACCAGCATAAGGATCACACAGACCAAAGTGACTGCAATGACCATCATGATACCGCCCATAGTCGGCGTGCCCGCCTTTGCGAGATGAGACTGAGGACCATCCTCACGAATACTCTGTCCAGCCTTCAGCCTTTGCAAAATTGGTATGCCAAACGGTCCTATTGCCGCAACTACGGCAAATGTTCCAATAAGTGCTATGATAATGCTTATAATATTACTGTCCATTCCATTCTCCCATTTTCACCAATTTTATATCATTTATCAGTCATACAGCAGCCATCTGCTCGCCAACCATCTGCTTGTCAGCCATCTGCTTGTCAGCCATCTGCTCGTCAGTCATCTGCTTGTCAGCCATCTGCTCGTCAGCCATCTGCTCGCCAGCCATCTGCTTGTCAGCCATCTGCTCGCCAGCCATCTGCTAGTGAACAATTTACTTTTTCTGCCAGATATCTGGCTGCCTTGTCCATTTTCATGCTATGCGAACCCTTTACTAGTATCACGTCACCTTTTTTCACTATATCATGCGCTGCTGCTATGAATTCGTCAACATCCTTAAAATAATACACGCTGTCTCTGTCCATAAGCTCAAGTGCACCATCAGCAATATGGCGTGCATTTTCGCCAACTGCAATCACTATATCGGTACCCTTTTTCGCCGCGTATCTTCCTATTTCAAAATGATATTGGCTAGAATCGCTGCCAAGCTCCAGCATGTCTGCAAGAACTGCGATATAGCGTTTTCCTTTTCGATCATTTAGAACATCAAGTGCAGCCTTCACAGAGTCCGGGCTTGCGTTGTAAGTATCATTTATCACACATATTTCGCCAGAATCAACCACATTTAGCCTCACTGCACTGCCAGACATGTCTCTGAGAGCTTCGGCACTCTTAGCAAGTGGTATGTCATACATGAGACCGCAAGCCGCTGCAAGTGCAGCATTCCAGGCATTGTGAGTACCAGGAAGAGGCACTGTAAATGTGCATCTCTCGTCATTTGTCTCAAGGACAAATTCTACACCTTGCTCACCTAGAGATTTTACATCACTTATTTTTAGAAAATCACCATTTTCACCAACAGAAATCCGCTTGTATGGCACATCACTTTTTTCTGAAATTATAGAAAGCTTGTCATTGTCTGAATTGTAAATAAGTGTCGATGACTCGTCCATAAAGTCTGTAATTTCAAGCTTTGCAGCAAGTATAGCATCCCTGCTTCCCAGATTTCCGATATGAGATGTACCTACATTTGTAATAACTGCTGTCTCTGGTTTGATAATATCAGCGAGAAGATGGATCTCATCCTTGTGATTCATACCCATCTCGAAGATTCCTATTTCTGTATCTTCCTCGACTCTAAATGCAGTCAGCGGAACACCTATATGGTTGTTGAAATTTTCGTGGTTGCATACAGACTTATACTTTGCGGATATAATCCTGTAGATCATATCTTTTGTAGAAGTCTTTCCTACGCTTCCAGTAATAGCTATCTTTCTTATATCGAGACTCGCTATATAATTTGCCGCTAGCCTTTGCATAGAATAAAGCGTGTCGTCTGCAAGGATGACAGAAGCATCATCGTGCGCTTCCTTTAAGCTCTTTGCAATCTTCTCAGATGAGAGCAAAAAGATTCTGCAGCCGTTTTCATAAGCAGACTGTGCAAAAATGTTTCCGTCATTTTTTTCGCCCTGCAAAGCCACATATATGCTTCGCTCTTTTGTCAATCTTGAGTCACGTTCTATATAGTCAGCTTCGTTGTCCGCAGGACCGCAATATAGCACAGCCTGTGCATATTTGGCTGCAAGAGCAGCTGTGATAGTCTTCATAAAAGTCTCCTAGTTTTGCATTCTATCGTTAAATTTCCTGTTCTATTATCTGGAGTGCTGTCTCGCGGTCATCGAAATATTGCTTCACAGTGCCTATTATCTGATAATCCTCATGGCCCTTTCCAGCGATAATGATCACATCGCCCTTTTCATATCTCTTCAATGCCTGCTTAATGGCTCTGCGTCTGTCCTCAATTACTGTAAATTCGCAGCCTGTAGGCTCGATTCCAGGCACTATGTCGTCAAGAATCTTAAATGGATCCTCTGTACGTGGATTGTCGCTAGTGACTACACAATAATCAGAAAGCTCACCTGCTACCTTACCCATGATAGGGCGCTTTGTGCTGTCTCTATCGCCACCACAGCCAAATACAGTGATCAGCTTGTTTTCTGTAAATTCTCTTGCAGTCTTAAGTACATTTTCAAGAGCATCAGGTGTGTGAGCATAATCGACAATAACAGCCATTCCTTTGCTGTTTTCAACGCTTTCGAATCTTCCTGCCACGCCCTTCACTTCTTCGATACCTGCCTTTATGATTTTCCACTCAATGCCTGCCTCAAGCGTGACTGCAGCAGCACCAATAGCATTTTCTACAGAGAATCTTCCTGGAGTATTTATGCGAAGCTCACCCAGACTGCCATCAGGCGTAATAAATTCCACTATGCTTCCCGCAACAGATTTTTCTATGATAATAGCTCTGTAATCAGCATCAGCATCGTCAACAGCACATGTCTTTACGCTTCTTCCCTCTTCGCGAAGCTCTTTTGCAAGTCGCTTTCCATAATCGTCATCAATATTTATGATACTGCACTTTGAAGTGATTTCAAAAAGCTTTTTCTTTGCCGCATAATAATTCTCAAAATCCTTGTGAAAGTCCATATGATCAGGCGTAAGATTCGTAAACAAGCTGTAATCAAATGCTATATCTGAGACTCTCGAAAGTGCCAGCGAGTGAGACGATACCTCCATCGCACATACCTTTGTATCGTAGTCGTCCTTCATCTCTTTAAACATACGCTGAAGCTCATAGGATTCGGGTGTGGTATTTGAGGAGCCAAATGTCTGTCCGCCATAAACATATGCAATAGTTCCGAGAACAGCGCACTGGTGCTCTGTTTTTTCAACTATCGACTTGAGAAGATAAGAGGTCGTAGTCTTCCCGTTTGTTCCTGTGACTCCAAATACGAGCATGTCATCACTCGGACGTTCGAAAAAATTTGCCGATACTGCAGAAAGTGTCTTTCTCGCATCGCTTGTGATAATGACAGGCACCCCGAGATCCTCGAGGGGATGCTCCGCTATGACAGCAGCTGCTCCAGCTTCGACAGCTGGCTTTGCATAAGCATGGCCGTCGCTTTTAAATCCACTTATACAAACGAAAATATCGCCAGAAGTGACTCTTCTTGAATCATAGCAGACTCCGGAAATTTCTATATCTCCTTCATCTTCACTGCAAATCATGTCAGTATTTTCTAATAATTTGGAAATCTTCATAGTTTTAAGACCTCTTTCTACTATTTTTTACAAATTGATCGTACATAGTCTTTATAGTTCACCAGTCTTTATTCATCATATAGGCAGACTGATTTACCCTCTTTTACTGTATTTCCAGACTTTGGATATTGTTTTGCAACCTTATAATCTTCATTTGAAGCGCAATTTACTACTGAAAGACCTAGCTTTTCCAGCTTATTTTTTGCAGATGAATATGAGAGACCTGTCAAATCTGGAACTGTCACATCTTCCTTTTCTTCAGAGTCTGTACTTTCTGAAGAAGATGATGATGTAGACGGCTTTACCTTGAGATATTGAAGTATATCAGACATTATCATCTTTACGCCTGGACCTGCTGTAGCAGAGCCTGAATGTGCTCCCTTAGGAGAGTCGACTACTACAAGTACTGAAACCTGTGGGTTGTCCATAGGTGCCATTGCAAAGAATGATGAATAAGTATACTCTGTATATTTTCCGTCATCACCAGCCTTCTGAGCTGTACCTGTCTTTCCTCCGATTCTATATCCCGGGATATAGACAGCTTTACCAGTTCCTTCCTTTACTACACCCTCCATCATGGTACAGATGTCACTTGCTGTATCCTCAGAAACCACCTGTGCTACCACCTCTGGCTCGTAAGATTCTATGACATTTCCCTCGTCATCTGTAAGTGATTTTACAAGTCTCGGCTGCATCATTTTCCCGCCATTTCCAAATGAACTTAGCGCCGTGATAGCCTGGATAGGCGTACATGCGATACCCTGTCCATAAGACATAGTTGAAAGCCCAACTATGCCTGCTGATGATTTCGACTGTATGATAGAGCTAGCTTCACCTGGACATTCTATTCCAGTTAGATTCATAAATCCAAAAAGCTCTAGCTTTTCGTAGAATTTATCTATTCCGATTCTATGCGAAAGTTCAATAAATACAGGGTTGCAGGAGTTTTCTACACCTACCATAAGTGACTCTGTTCCGTGTGTACTTGGATAAGAGTGGCATTTTAGTTGGACATCTGCCACCTGAACAATGCCATTGCATACAAACGTATCACTCATGCTTGTTTTTCCTTCATCAAGTGCAATTCCGGTAGTTATCAGCTTAAATGGAGAGCCTGGCTCATAAACGTCATTTACACACGAATTTCTCCACATTTTATTTAGGAATGTCGTTTTTTCCTCGCTTTCAAGTTCTTCATAAGCCTCAAGATCATAATCCTCCGTCGGTTCATATGGATCATTTGGATCATATGTCGGATATTCTGCCATAGCAAGCACATATCCTGTCTTCGGGTCCATTACAATAGCTATCGCCTTTTCAGCATCTGTATTCTTTGTGACAGCCTCTACAGCATCCTCAGCTGATTGCTGTATCACCTCATCTATCGTCGTTACGATATTGCATCCGTCTTCTGCAGCATAGTAGCGTTCAATACCATTTGAAAGATTTCTTCCAGAATTGTCCTTGCTATATATAGATCTTCCATTTGTGCCATTTAAATATCTGTCGAAATATAGCTCGAGGCCTGCTGCACCTGTATTTGAATTGTTTGTAAATCCTATGACTTTTGAGGCAAATGTGCCCATAGGATAATATCTCTGTGTAGTTTTTTCTATCTGAACTCCAGTAATAGTCCCCTTTTCCACATACGTGTCAAGCTTTTCCTTAATCTCGTCATCGACAAATGAACATACCTTTACGATTGATTTGCTGTCACTAGTCAGATAACCATAGATTTTTTCATATTCCTTGTCCTCATCCTTTTTTTCATCATCTGAATCATCTTCATCCGAATTGTCGCCAGATGACTTGCCATTCTTACTGTCTTCGTCTTTATCAGTATTTTCTGCGTCGTCTTCGTCCTCATCATCCTCGCTTTTTATTCCTGTTTTGGTTTCCTGTTCAGCAAAAAGCTTTTCGAGGATTTTGGTCATATTCTCGATATATCCAGGATTTCCCTTTTTTTCTTCTTCCTTATCCTTTGTCTGGACGTCAGACGGTCTCACCCAAACCGAATATCCTGCTTTATTTATAGCCAAAGGCTGGTTGCTTGAGTCATATATAATGCCTCTCTTAGCAGTAACAACTACGTCAGTCGTCTGCTGGCTAAGAGCCTTCTCAGAATACTCATCAGCCTTGATAATCTGTATATAGCCAAGCCTGCATACTATAGCAGCAAATAGCGCAATAACGCATACAAATATGATCATTATTCTTTTTCTGCTTATGCCCTCGCCATGAGATTCTCTATTCCTGATCGCCATCTAAACCACCTTTCATAATTTATAAATATGCGACTGCTGCTAAATCATGCTTCAGCCTTGCAGCAGCAAAAAAACTCTATCTCGCAGCATCCAAAATACCCTGCCTAGCATCTGTCCAAAAGCTCCGCCTAGCATCTGTCTAAAAGCTCCGCCTAGCATCTGTCCAAAAGCTCCGCCTAGCATCTGTCTAAAAGCTCCGCCTAGCATCTGTCCAAAAGCTCCGCCTAGCATCTGTCTAAAAGCTCCGCCTAGCATCTGTCCAAAAGCTCCGCCTAGCATCTGTCTAAAAGCTCCGCCTAGCATCTGTCCAAAAGCTCCGCCTAGCATCTGTCTAAAAGCTCCGCCTAGCATCTGTCTAAAAGCTCCGCCTAGCAGCTGTCTAAAAGCTCCGCCTAGCAGCATAAAATACTTTGCCAGCTGCAGCAAAAACGCCTTGTCCTGTCCTGCTTTTCCAGAAATACTTTGCATCACCATAATACAAAAACGCCCGTCTGTATACAGATAGGCGCCTTAATCTACAAAATATATCATCTGACGAATACTGTACATGCGGAATATATTCCCTCAAAAATATTCCGATTGATGCAGCAGCCGTCTGATATCAGTCTGCCGTCCCAGACAGGAGAATCCTGCCTGCTTCAGCAGCATCGGCAACCTCAGGAATAATGGATACTCCTCTTTGTGTAGCCGAAAGCTCAGAAATGTATTTATCTACATCTTGGGTATTTTCAATATTCTTTACGTAAATATACTTATCTGTAGTAGGATAATACATTCCAAGCTCCTTTATCGCATAACTTTCGACATCATCGAGCGTATATCCTGTATTTATCTTTCCGTAAAGATTGTCAATCTCGTCCTCAACCTCAGAGATCTCACTGTTCATCTGATATACACTGTAGTTTATATCGGATGCATAAGCCTGCATAAAGATGACGGCTACGCAGCAGATTCCTGCAAGCAATATAGTCAGAAGTATGAGGCTCTTTTCTCTAGATTTAAGTCTCAATGATCTTTTTTTTGTATTTGAATTTTTCGCAGCATTGTGTGTACTTTGCGCTTTCTTTGAAGTGTTAGGTCTTTTTTTTCTGCTGCGAGCGTAGGGATAACTATTCCACGCCTCTGCTGATGATGCCATAATTAATATCCTCCCTCTAGTCAGAAGCTTTCATTTCTGACCAGGTTTAGTCAATCTTACATAAATCCTCTTGCTTTCTAAAGCCTTTTCATAAAACCTAGGCATTTTAAAGTTCTTCTAATGCTTTTCAAATGTTTTTTTGTTTTTCAAGGCTTTTTAAATTTTTTCAGCAACGCGAAGCTTTGCGCTTCTTGAGCGAGGATTTGTCTCTATCTCCGAATCAGATGGGATAATCGGCTTTTTGCTGATTTTCCTGACTTCTGGTTTCTTCCCACATATGCATGGAAGATTCTTCGGGCATGTACACGGATTTACCCGTGCCGCTATCTTTTCCTTTACAATCCGATCCTCAAGGGAATGGAATGTAATGATACACAATCGTCCTCCAGGTCTAAGAATATCGATAAATGAATCGACAGCCTCCTCGAGCTGACCTAGCTCGTCATTGACTTCTATTCTTATTGCCTGAAAAGTACGCTTCGCAGGGTGAGGGCCCTCTCGACGCGCCGCTGCAGGCACTGCAGCTTTTATAATCTCAACCAGTCTGTCTGTGGTCTCTATAGGAGCATCACTTCGTGCATCAACTATAAATCTGCTAATGCGAGATGCCCACTTTTCTTCACCATACCGGCTGATAATATTCTTTAACTCTTTTTCATCATAAGTATTTATAACATCATATGCCGTAAAAGAGTCATCTCTATCCATACGCATATCAAGTGGAGCAGCTTGCATATATGAGAAACCTCGCTCAGCCGTATCAAGCTGGTATGAAGACACTCCTAAGTCGAGCAATGCCCCGTCAATCTTATCTATCCCAAGGCTTTCAAGTATCGTCTTGATTGAAGAATAGTTGTCATGGACAAAGATTTTCTTACAGCTATATTTTTCTAACCTCTCTGAAGCAGCCTTAAGCGCATCCGTATCCCTGTCGATACCTATCAAAGTGCCTTTGCTGCTGAGCCTTTCACATATGCCAGACGAATGGCCTCCACCTCCGAGAGTGCCATCTACATAAATACCATCCGGGTCTATGTCGAGATTTTCCATACATTCTTCAAAAAGAACAGAAACATGTGAGAAATCCATACATCCTCCCCGGATAAATCATCACTAGCATCTCAATCACGCAATCTGCTTCACAAAGAAGCACAAGCTTGCAACTTGTTCCATCAGCAATGCCAGCCCGCAATTTGCTT
>CAVJDC010000014.1:13315-24928 GCA_963648085.1 Anaerovoracaceae bacterium | reverse complement strand
AGCTTTATGCCTGTAACCCGAGAAGCTTCATGCCTGTAACCCGAGAAGCTTCATGCCTGTAACCCGAGAAGCTTCATGATAAGCGACATCCTTATAAATTTTCCATACTCAGCTTGCTTAAAATACATAGCTCTCGGATCATCATCAACATCAACTGTGATTTCATTTACTCTCGGAAGCGGATGCATGACAATCATATGCTCTGGTGCAAGCTTCATCTTGTGTCTGTCAAGAATATATCTATCCTTTAGCCTGATATAATCAGCTTCGTTGAAAAAACGCTCTCTCTGAACTCTTGTCATGTATAAGATATCGAGCTTTGGCATAGCATCTTCAAGATTGTCGACTTCGATAAAATCAACTCCGTGCTTTTCAAGGACATCATGTCTCACAAATTCAGGAATACGAAGTTCATCTGGTGAAATAAGGACGAATCTTACATTTTTATATCTCGTAAGTGCTGTAATAAGCGAATGTACCGTTCTGCCAAACTTCAAATCCCCGCAAAGCCCTATGGTAATATCATCAAGTCTGCCGATTTCACTATGAATAGTCATCAAATCAGTCAGCGTCTGAGTAGGGTGCTGATGTCCTCCATCACCGGCGTTTATAATAGGCACCGGCGACTTGTCAGCTGCCACAGCAGGTGCACCTTCTTTCGGATGCCTCATAGCAATGATATCAGCATAAACTCCAACTACTCTTACTGTATCTGAAACACTCTCTCCCTTCGCAGCAGACGAAGAGTCCGCATCAGCAAAGCCAAGAACGCTTCCGCCAAGGCTAAGCATCGCAGATTCAAAGCTAAGTCGTGTACGTGTGCTCGGTTCATAAAAACATGTGGCAAGTTTCTTCCCGTCAGCCACATGTGCATATTTCGATGGATTCTTTTTTATATCTCCTGCGACAGCGATAAGTTCATCTATTTCATCTGTAGTAAAGTCAGTAGGACTGATCAAATGTCTCATTTTTCCCCCTTTTTCTACACATCGGTCGTAAATGTATAATATAATTCAAATTCTATCATACTTTCGGCCAAAATACCACAACAACTTGAATTTCAAGCACTTTGACCACGATCAAAATTTGTATTTTTCATTCCAGCTAAACTGCCGCGATTTATAGAAGCCTCCTTTCCCTGTTCAAAATATGAACCAACCCGCGTGATATCTGATCTAGCAATGTGCATAACATAAAATGTCCATAACATAAGTAGATATGTAAAGGTAAAGGCTGCGCCTTGCGTAATAGATATATAAAGACGGCGCCTTGCGTAATAGATTACCAATAGGATGTAATCTTTACGGAAAGCTCCGTCTCAATTTCACTGACATCAGTTTCACATGCTTAGCTTTTGCCTTCTCAACAGCGACTTTTTAATCATGTATATCAGCTCAGATAATAATCAGCATAATATCCCACTTCGTCAGGCTCCTTATGCCATTCAAATCTTTCGGTCAAAATATATCTTCCATTGTCATATCTCATTTCTTCCCAAAAATAAGGATCCTTTGCTGAGCATCCATTCGCTTTTTCAAGCGCAATCATCTGCCATCTCCCAAATCTCTCAAGCTTTACTGGCTTTCCCTCTGACTTCAATTCCTCAAATCGAGCGACAGCCTCCTTTTCGTCCTCGTAAACTCTGAGATCCTGATCTAGACTCTCAAGATATACAGCAAACAGCTCACCCACAATAATCGCCTCCTCTAAATCCTCGGAAATGCGCATCAAGATATACTTTTCGAAACTTGCCACATCCCCTCTTCAATATGATTATAGTACATTTGAGCGAATGTTACAAAGCATTTTCAGCAACTAAACAAATACCATGCCAAAATAATGACTGTTCCGAAGCAGAGTCTAGCGCGGCAGCAGCACAATTGTCCTAAGAAAGCACCCGTGTCAGCAGAAGCAAAACGGCTCTAGCACAATACCCAAGGCTTAGCCCTCCTTTCGAGTGGATTCTCTTTGGAGTTTCTATGTGATCAGAGAGTCACAAGCTAAATCAGCAAAAAACAAAGAACCGCCGGCATAGCCGGCGGCTCTTTGAGGGTTAGGGTTTTGCACCCGGATTATGAAACTAAATCCGGAAACATAAAGGTTGTTTTAGATTTAGGAGTTTGCCAATGAATTATTTTTCTTTACACTGATATTTTATATTTATTTTTTCGCAGTGTCAACGTTTTTCGTTGAGTTTTGAACGAAAGATACATATTTCGGCAAATATTATTTACAACAAAAATTAAATTTTAATTGTTGGTTTTATTTGTTACAGTTTGCTTTTGTTTTGAGAAATTTCACTTCCTTATTCCAAAATAATCCTTTTTTTACAGATATTCATTCAATTCTTTTTTTGCTTTTTGTCCTGTACAGAAATATTTTTCGTCATCTTAAGCATTTCTTGTATATCCCATTGCATTTTTTATATATATGATGGGTTTTAATCATTTTTTTCACACGAAAATACTATTTTATGGCACCGATTCCATGCCGAATGGTACTATTCCACATTGAATGACGCTGCTTCGCACGCACTACTTCACACTGAATGGCACCGATTCCATGCCGAATGGCACTATTCCACACTGAATGACGCTGCTTCGCACGCACTACTTCACACTGAATAGCATCTCTCCATATGAAGGGAATGGCCAATATTCCTTTGCAGTGAGTGTTTCGAGCTCGTCGCCTACGAGACGAAGCTCATTCATAGCAGGAATCACAGTGTCGTGGAAGAAAGACGCCTGAGCATAGCTGTCAAATCCTCCGGCCTTGATTACGAGATCCTCAAGAACAGAGATCTTGTCGTTCAATACTGCTGCAAGGTCAGAGACCTTAGCAAGGACTTCCACCTCAGCCCTTGTATTTACTCCGAGATCCTTCTTTGCGATTGCAGTCTCAGCTAGAGCTGCACTGTATTCGCTTACTGCAGGAGCAATGCTTCTTCTTGCCATATCAATCATAGTGAGTGCTTCGATATTTATAAGCTTTGAATACTCTTCAAGCTTGATATCATATCTTGCAGTTGTTTCTAGCTCGCTAAATATACCAAATCTCTTGAACAGCTCTATGCTTTCAGGAGCTACGAGATAAGCTGCAGCATCTACAGTGCTTGCTAGATTGAGAAGTCCGCGCTTTTCAGCCTCAGAAGCCCATTCCTCAGTATAATTGTCTCCATTGAAGATGATACGCTGATGCTTTGTAAATACATCCTTTATGAGCTTGTCTGCAGCCTTTTCTACCGATCCAGTCTCAGATTCCTTTTCAAGAATATCAGCGAATTCCTGCATGGACGCTGCAACAATTGTATTCATCACGAAGCAAGCATCACCTATCGACATATCGGAGCCTGGCATTCTAAATTCAAACTTATTTCCAGTATATGCAAATGGAGACGTTCTGTTTCTGTCTGTAGTATCCTTTGCAAATGAAGGCAGAACTGTAGCAAATGCAGATTTCGCCTTTACAGCCTCATCCTTTGTATTCTTTTCAAGCTTATCGCCCGAAATAATGGAATTTACAACTCTGTCGAGCTCGTCACCGATAAACATGGAGATAATAGCAGGAGGAGCTTCATTTCCGCCGAGACGATGATCATTTCCAGCACTAGCTACGGCAACTCTAAGAAGACCCTGGTACTTGTCCACAGCCTGAGTAACTGCAGCAAGTGTCAACAGGAATGGTCTATTTTCTTCTGGATTCTTTCCCTGATTTAGAAGATTTATGCCGGTGTCAGTAGATATTGACCAGTTTACATGCTTTCCTGAGCCATTTACACCTGCGAAAGGCTTTTCGTGAAGGAGACATGTAAGGTCATGGCGCATAGCAACCTTCTTGAGAATCTCCATCGTCAGCTGGTTTTGGTCAAGAGAAACGTTTGTTTCCGAATAAATAGGTGCCATTTCGTGCTGTGCTGGTGCAACTTCATTGTGCTCAGTCTTTGATAAGATTCCGAGTTTCCAAAGTTCATTGTTCAAATCTTCCATGAATGCCTTTACTCTAGGCTTAATTGCTCCGAAATAATGATCGTCAAGTTCTTGTCTCTTCGGAGGCTTTGAGCCAAACAAGGTTCTTCCGCAATAAATGAGGTCAGGTCTTTCATCGAAGAGCGACTTATCGATAAGGAAATATTCCTGCTCAGCACCCACAGAAGTATTTATAGTCTTGACATCAGTCATTCCGATTGCGTGCAGTACTCTAAGAGTCTCTCTATTTACTGCTTCCATAGAACGCAGCAGTGGAGTCTTCTCATCGAGAGCCTCACCGCCATATGAGCAGAATGCTGTAGGAATACAAAGTGTCTTTTCCTTGATGAATGCATAAGATGTCGGATCCCAATTTGTATAACCTCTGGCCTCAAATGTAGCTCTAAGTCCACCTGATGGGAAGCTTGATCCATCAGGCTCGCCCTTGATAAGCTCCTTGCCGGAGAAGTCCATTATTACACGGCCATCTCCCGTCGGACTGATAAATGAATCATGCTTTTCAGCAGTAGCTCCTGTAAGTGGGTGGAACCAATGTGCAAAATGAGTTGCGCCCTTCTCTAGAGCCCAGTTTTTCATTTCTGCAGCGACGACATTTGCTACGTCCATCGTAAGGTCACTTCCAGTTTCTATCGATTCCTTAAGCTGTTTATAAGTCGCCTTTGGCAGGCGTTCTTTCATGACTGCATCGTTAAATACCATTGAGCCGAAAATCTCATTTACTTTTTCCATAACTATTTTTACTCCTTTTCATATTTCATACATTTATGTAGTCAAGTAGTTAACTCCAAAATTGTGTATAAATTCCTTTAGGCATATCGTGCAATATTAATTTTGACAATATTAATTTTGACACAAAAAAATGGCACTACGAACATATATTGTCCATAGCGCCATTGCTATTGCTCATTAAATTATACGCAAAATTTTATAGCTGTCAAGAGGGGAATGGTTAATTCTTTTATACCAACTCTCTATTTTTCGTCATATGCACTCTTTATTTTTCATCACTTTTTCACAGGCTCGTGACATTCAAGCTCATCCCTGCATATGTCGTATAGACGTTCTGCCTCTTTTTTTCTGTCGAGCTTCACATCCATAAATATTTCAAATGCCAGGATTCCTTGATATATCAGCATCCATATGCCATTCATCGTTTTGAGCCCACGTTCACGTCCATAACGGAGAAATGCTGTCTCCCATGGATTATATATCAGGTCGCAGAGCATTGCAGATGTCTCATCAAGAAATGAAAGATCCTCGAAGTCACTTTCCATACCACTCATGCCTAATGAAGTGCAATTAATAATAATATCTGACTCTGAAGCCGCTCTTCGCATCTCTTCGGCAGTCCATTCTTTTGCAGATGCATATTCCAAATTCCCACAGAGGCTTTCCGATTTATCAAGCGTTCTGTTAAACACCGTCACACTGCCGACTTTTTGAGATTCCGCTCCTATCACAATAGAGCCAGCTGCTCCTCCCGCTCCTAGTATCATGATCCTACTGCCTTCCAGCCCGATTCCCGCATCTTCAAATGCAGTGAAAAGCCCGTGGACATCGGTATTGTATCCATAAGTCACACCATCTCTTATCTTTACAGTATTTATCGAATGATATGACGCTGCTTCCTCGTCGATAATGTCAACGATATCGAGAAGCGGTGTCTTATGCGGCATCGTTGCGTTAAATCCTGCGAATCCTAAATTTTTTGCTGACTCCACAAACTTCGCAAGGCCTTCTGGTTTCACATGAAATGGGAAATATACAGCATTTAGACCGTTTGTGGCTATTATGTCATTGTGCATCAGCGGTGAAAGCGAATGCGCTATCGGATCCCCTATCACTGCCATTATTTTGGTATTTACATCAACATTCTTTATCTCAGTATTCTTATTCAAATTCACCTGTTCTGTCCTCCAATCTCACTAGGCCTATGTTATATGACCATGCAGCCATTTTCACCATTTACTTCGCATGCGCCATTTCCGTCAGCTTCTTCATTTCTGTCCCACACTGCCCTCTCTGCAAGATTTCTGATCCCATTTCCGAGGAACATTCGAATATCCTCAATTTTTCTAACTGGAAGACCATGATAATCAAGCGCATAATTTACACTGTCCGTAAGATCTTCAAGTGTGTCGAGGATAGTTCCGTCCATATCAAATATTGCTAATTTGTATTTCATATACTTTCACCCTGCACTTCGCCTGCATCTTAATTATTTTATTAATTTTACCAAGAAAGAGACTTGCAAACAAGTTTCTTTTTCAGCATTCTTTCTTCACACAGCCATAAATTTAAATTATAATAGAAGTATCATTTACAATCCATTATAATCTATAATCTATAATTTAAAATTTATGATTTAAGATAATATATTATCCCACAGCTTCATCCCGGAGGTGACATATGCATCTTTCAGAAAAGCACAATCTCATCAGAAAGCTCGCAAGGGATTTTGCCGAGACAGAAATGACTGATGAAATTCTTACTGAAGTCGAAGAAACAGGCATTTTCCCTGTAGAAATACAAAAAAAGATGGCAGCAGCCGGCTTTTACGGCATAAAAGTTCCTGAAAAATATGATGGTCAGGGATCCGACCACCTTTCATATGCCATTATTATAGAAGAATTTGCAAAGGTGAGCGGTGTAGGAAGCCTTTATGTGAACGCTCCAAACTCACTTGGAGGGATGCCTATTTTGCTTGCAGGAACGGAAGAACAAAAGGAAAAATATTTAAAGCCCCTTGTGAAAGGTGATCTTGTCGTAGCCTTCGGTCTCACGGAGCCTGGCGGTGGATCTGATGCTGCTGCACTGCGCACGATTGCAAAGGAAGATGGTGACTATTTCATAATAGACGGCAGAAAAACCTTCATCACTATGGCACCTTTTGCTGATTATACCGTGGTTTTCGCCAGAGTAAACAATCTTGATGACGGAGTGACTGCTTTTATAGTTGACATGAAACTTCCAGGCGTCAGCGTGGGCAAAGAAGAAAAGAAGCTTGGGCTCCGTGGATGCGCTACAAGCGATGTTATACTCGAAGATGTCCGAGTACACAAAAGCTGCCAGCTTGGACAGATTGGTGAAGGCTTTAAGATAGCTATGAAAGCTCTCGATGTAGGGCGTATAGGGGTCGCTGCACAATCTGTAGGCGTTGCTGAAGCTTGTCTGCAGGAGGCGATTAAATATTCTAAGGAAAGAAAATCCTTTGGCCAGTATCTGTATGAGCACCAGGCAGTCGCATTTATGATTGCGGACATGGCTGTCAAAGTCAAAGCTGCACGCGAGCTCGTTTATGATGCTGCAGTCACAAAGGATAAAGGCGGAAATGTCACGCTTGCCAGTGCGATGGCAAAATATTATGCGGCAGAGATATGCAACGAAGTTGCAGCTAAGGCTCTCCAGATCCACGGCGGATATGGTTTTGTGGAAGGGTTCAAGATTGAGCGCCTCTACAGAGACTGCCGTGTATTTACGATTTATGAAGGAACAAGTCAAGTGCAGCAGATTGTAATTTCAAAGCAGCTGCTCGGAAAGTGAGGAGGCATTTATGAATATTATAGTTTGTATAAAACAAGTCCCTGACACGACCGAGATCAAAATAGATGCTGAAAAAGGAACTCTCATGCGTGATGGTGTTCCAAGCATACTAAACCCCGATGATGCAAATGCACTTGAGGAGGCACTCAGCCTGAAAGAAAAATATCCAGGCACCACCGTTCATGTGCTTACCATGGGTCCGGAACAGGCTTCATATGCCCTTCGCGAATGTCTTGCAATGGGCGCTGATGAGGCTTATCTTCTCAGCAGCCGTGCCTTCGGAGGTGCCGACACATGTGCGACAAGTACCACTATCGCAGCGGGCATCAGAAAGATAAGTGAAGTAATCGGCGGATATGATTTTATTTTCGCAGGAAGACAGGCTATCGATGGTGATACCGCACAGGTAGGACCTCAGGCTGCACAGCGTCTTGGACTTCCTATCGCCACTTATGTTCAGGGGATTCGCGAGATTCGTGATGATTATGTAATAGTTGAACGCCAGCTAGAAGACGGTTATCAAATTCTCGCTGTCAGAAGACCTTGCGTGCTCACAGCAGTAAAAGATTTAAACAAACCTCGCTACATGACGGTAAATGGTATCGAACGCGCTTACCGCAAAGAAATCACTGTCTGGAACGAAGATGATATAAATTTAGACCCTGCAAACTGTGGTCACAATGCCAGCCCTACTCGCGTTTTTCGCAGCTTTACACCACCGCCTAAAGGACAGGGCGAAATACTTGACGGGACAGTTCCCGAAATGGCTCACGAGCTTATATCTAAACTAAAAGAGAAACATTTCCTTTAGCTAGAGCGCTGATTAAACCAATCATATTCCGGATCACATTCCGCTCATTTGACGGATCATATTCCGATTAACCGAATCGTAAGGAGATGTCTCATTAACCAAATCATAAAGGAATGTCTCATTTATCGAATCGTAAGGGGATGTCTCATTAACCAAATCATAAAGGAATATCTCATTTATCGAATCGTAAGGAGATGTCTCATTAACCAAATCATAAGGGAATGTCTCATTTATCAAATCATAAGGGGATGTCTTATTAATCGAATCATAAAGGAATGTCTCAGATAAGAAAGGTGTCAAATATGGCTATTAAACTGATGAAAGATAAATGTATGGGCTGCGGTCTATGTGCATCAAGCTGCCCTTTTAGTGCGATTACTATGGAAGATGGCGTTCCAAATATAGGAAGTGCCTGCGTCGAATGCGGATTATGTGTTGAAAAGTGTGCTTTCGAGGCACTTACAAAGGAAGAAAAAGCTGCGAAGGCGAAAAGCATAGATGGAAATGAAATAGATATAAATGACTATCACGGGGTATGGGTAGTCGCAGAACAGCGCGAAAATAGAATCATGCCTGTGTCTATTGAGCTTGTAGGAGAAGCAAAGAGACTTGCAGCTGAGATAGGCTGCGAGGTCTGTGCAGTGATATGCGGTCACAACATAAAACAGCAGGCTATCGAGCTTCTAGGCTACGGATGCGACAAGGTCTACATGGCTGATGCGCCTGAGCTTGAGCATTACATTACTGACGCATATACAAAAGTCGTATATGAAGCAATCATAAAATATAAACCAGAAATAGTCCTCATGGGTGCGACATACATAGGGCGCGATCTCGGTCCAAGCGTAGCAGTAAAATGTGGAACCGGACTGACAGCCGACTGCACAAAGCTTGAGATAAATCCTCAGGATAAAAAGCTTATGCAGACACGGCCAGCCTTTGGCGGAAATCTCATGGCTACTATTGTATGCGAAAATCATCGTCCGCAAATGGCGACTGTTCGTCCAGGAATCATGGCAAAAGCCGAATATATAAACAATCCGACAGGCGAGATAATAGAGCTTCCTGTGCATTTTGAGGAAGACGAACTTCGTGAAAAGGTTCTCAAAGTAATACGCTCGACGCGTGAAACTGTCTCACTTACAGATGCGAAAATAGTTGTCTCAGGCGGGCTCGGTCTAGGAGGTCCTGAAGGCTTCGAGCTGCTCAGAAAGCTTGCAGACAGACTTGGCGGAGTAATCGGTTCGAGCCGCGCAGCAGTCGATGCAGGCTGGATTGCACCTGCTCACCAGGTCGGTCAGACAGGCACCACCGTAAAGCCAGACATCTACTTTGCATGCGGCATCTCAGGAGCAATCCAGCACCTCGCAGGCATGCAGGAATCAAAATGCATAGTCGCCATAAACAAAAATGAAACAGCTCCTATATTTGAAGTTGCCGATATCGGCATAGTTGGCGACCTCTACAAAGTGATTCCTGCCATCTTAAATGCACTCGACAACATCGAAGCATAGCCGCCCGCATACGCAGATCGCAACCTCACGATGCACAGCAGCCAACTTACGCAAATCACAGACTTGCGATGCACAGCAGCCAACTTACGCAAATCACAAACTTGCGATGCGCAGCAGTGTCCGCATACGTATATCACGGCATCTTGGCATCGTGCAGCGAGCGCTCCTGCCCAGCGAAATTGCGGCACATACATTAAGATAAACACAGCCCCGGCAGAGTAAGCATTCTCATAAACGCTTACACTGCCGGGGCTTTTATGCCGCATCATGCATCAGCTTCATTGCTGCATCATGCATCATGTTTTTGGCACACCATGCATCAGTTTCTCATCTGCACCGTGCATCGGCATTTGATTTCACCATGCATCTGCTTCGCTTTTTTACCATGCATTGGTTTCAAACTTCACCATGCATCTGTTTCGCATTTTTACTATGCATTGGTTTCAAACTTCACCATGCATCTGTTTCGCTTTTTTACTATGCATCTGTTTCGAATTTTCAGCATGCACCGGTTTCCAGTTTTTACCATGCAGCATTTTTCCTTTGCATCATGCATTTTTTCCTTTTACATCTTATATTTTGTCATATCAAATCTAAGATTTTATAAATTACTTTTCACCTGAAAGATTGCAATATCTCTGGATCATCGCTGCCATCTCGGCACGTGTAGCATTTTTGCCAGGAGCAAGTGTGTTGTCACCCTTGCCTGTCACTATGCCCTTTTCAACTGCCCACTTTACAGCATTTTCAGCATATGAGCTTACATCTTTCGCGTCACTGAACTTAGAGATGTCTCCGCTTGTCTGTGGCGAGCCAGCATAACGATAAAGCATCGCAGCGAGCTGCTCTCTTGTAATCTCCTTCTCTGGATTTGTCCCGTCCGAGATGCCTTTTTCTACAGCCCAGTCAAGTCCAGCCTGGTACCAAGGTGAGCTTCCCGTCGTATCTACGCCTGACATGCGGGCAAGGATTGTCATAAGCATGCCTCTTGTAGTAGAAGAAGCTGGGCTAAATGTCCTTGAAGCAGTTCCTGTCATGATTCCTTTATTTGCAGCATAATTTACAGCACTGTTGAACCAATCGCTGCTAGACACATCGTCAAACAAAGATGTATCAGTCTTTCCGCTGTCTGCATCATCCCCTGTGCCGATATTCGTGTCATCTTTATCTTCGTCCGCTGCTCCGCCTGTCGAGCCGCCTGCCGAGCCGTTTCCCTTGCCTGACGAGCGTTCCGTCAGCTTAGCATATATGGTTTTGTTTTCACATACCAGATCACTAAAGTCATATAAATCATTATAGTCCGCTGAAGTATACCAGCCGCCAAATCTCTGCCCCCTTATTTCTGGGTCAGCTGGCTGTGCACATGGCAGATATTCACCCACATTATGAGTATCTATAAAATCCTTTTGTGACAGATCAAATCCTACCTGATATACCGTCTGCCATTTGAGAACAGGATAACCATTGTCAACAGCTGTATATTCATCGCCGAGCTCCTGTGCAAGTCCTTCCAGCTCAGAAGAATTTACGCTCTGAATGACTATATCCGACTTGGCATGACCTATGCCGCTTTCTGCAGTTCCTTCAAGCCAGAAGCTCTTTTCTACAGTGCCCTTACTTCTTCCTGCAATAGCTCCGATATTATATGCGTCCGCTTTATTTTGAGTCGATGCACTGCTGTCCTTGTCTCCAGTCGAAGTGCCGTTTTCCTGCGTTGGAGCATTGTATCCCTCTGCAGTAGTCGTTACATTGCCGACAT
>CAVJDC010000014.1:0-12414 GCA_963648085.1 Anaerovoracaceae bacterium | reverse complement strand
AACCTCGCCGTTAGTCTTTGCTAACACCGTATCTGACCCACCGCCAGATTCGCTGCCCGAACCACTGCCTTGCTCGCTGCCTGAACCGCTGCCTTGCTCGCCGTCAGACGTCTCATCATCGAGGTATACTTTGTAAGTGTCATATGCGTTCTGAAGCGCTATTTTCTGAGCCTCTGTAACCCAAAAACTGCCTTCAGCAATCTCTGCTGCATTTGTTCCTGTCAGAGTCGTGTCAAGCTCGTTCTTTACTTCATCACACTTTTCTTTCAGCAGAGACTTTACCACAGGCTGTACAGGAGCTGTGTCAGAAAGCTTTATAGTACATTCTGTAGTCTGATAATAGAAACGATTGTAGGTGCTTTCTGTAGGAGTCTTCTGGCCGAAGTTTACTACATATGCCCACAGATAGTCACTGCTGCCGGCATACATATCCCAGTATGTTTCCTCAGTCCATCCGCTTCCGCCATATGATCTGAGAGAGATTATAGACGGAACCTTGATTTTCTGTGTTTCATCCCAATTCTTAAAATAATAACGCTCACCATAAAGATCATCATAGCTGTACCAGCCATAATTCTTCCAGTAGTCGTAATTTGCTTCTGAAGATCCTTTGTTATATTCACTATATTTGTCCATAATAGTATAATCCGGACCCATTACCAGATAATCACCACTGTCAAAAGATACGTCCAGATCCTCAAGGAAGTCAGCTATTGTGATATATTCAGTCACTGCTCTGCCGCAGTTGAAGCTGTATTGACTTGCAGCAGTATAGTATATAGTTCCATCTTCCTTGATTTTCTTATATGAATCGTCCTTGACATAATTGGCTCTGCTCGCCTTCGCAAGCAGACGCATTTCTGTCCCTGTATATGACTTCAGCAATGCAGGTGTTTTATTTCCGTCTACATTTATATAAACGGAAAATAATTCCGGTGGAGCGGCAGCACCAGTGGTGTCTTCGTCAGCCCATGCATTTGGAATCATCGTGATCATCATACCAAGTACAAGTGCGAGGCTTATTGCTTTTCTAAAAAATTTTTTCATTATACGTACCCAATAAAAATTCTTTGTCTCTTAAAATTTGTGCTTAATAGCGCAATTTGTGCTTAATAGCGCAATTTGTGCTTAATAGCGCTGTGCTTAATAGCGCTGTGCTTAATAACGCAATTTGTGCTTAATAGCGCTGTGCTTAATAACGCAATTTGCGCTTAATAGCGCTGTGCTTAATAGCGCAATTTGTGCTTAATAATGCAGCGTCAGATATTCCCTTCCCTGAAGGAGGGCTCAATCAGCGAGCCTGGTCTGTGCTCTGCCGCATTTTAAAATGCTTAAATATAATGTACGGCTCTGACAAGCTCGCTTGACAGAGCCGTACACCTAAAATTTTGTCATTTGACTATCTGGCGTCAGTTTAATCATCATTTTCTGACAACAATCTGGCTTTTTACCAAATTATTTTTCTGACGCAAATTTTGCAAATGAAGCCATTACCTTTGCAACTTCAGCTCTAGTTGCATATCCCTTAGGGTCTAAACGATTTCCAGTCTTTCCGTTCATTATGCCCTTTTCACATGCCCATGCCAAAGCTTCTGCTGCATAGCTGCTTACATCTGTGCTGTCAGCAAAGCTGAGTGTCGTGTCTGCTGCAGAAGTATCAAGCTTGAGATGCTTAGCATATCTGTACATCATCACTGCAAGCTGTTCTCTTGTAATGTTGTTGTTTGGTGCGAACTTGTCTTCACCTACACCATTTACAACGCCTGTACCTGCTGCCCATGCGACGCTCTGCTCGTACCAGATGCCTGAAGCTACATCGCTGAAGCTGTTTGTATAACCGTCAACTGAGTTTCCGGCAGCCTTTTCATATCTCATGAGAACTGTAGCAAACATACCTCTTGTCATATTGCTTGCAGGTGCAAAGAGCTTGTCTGATACTCCATTAAAGAGTCCATTTTCTATCACATAGTCAAGGCTTTCATGATACCATTCTGCAGTGTCTACATCTGAGTAAACAGCACTTGGACAATTGTCCTTGCCGTCGCATGGTACGTTTCCGTCCGTAGTATCCTTGTTGTCGTCCTTATCGTCGACCTTATCATTGTCCTTGTCGCCACTAGTGCTTCCGCCGCCAGTGCTTCCGCCGTCGCCCTTGCCTGAATCAGAACCGCTGTCGTCGCCCTTGCCTGAATCAGAACCACTGTCGTCGCCCTTGTCTGGTTTGTCATCTGGTGTATCTGTTGATGCTACTTCACTCTTCTGCCAGCTAAGGATTGGATAGTCGCCTTCAAATTTCCAGACATTACCATCTTCATCACTGTTCCACAGAACATTTGTATATGCTTTTTCGATGCAAGCACGCTCTTCAGCTATGCTGCGGCCTGCAGCGCTGCGGTAGCTCTGCTCATTTTCAGGAACTGTATATACAGCGCCATTTATAGACATCTTGCTCAGACCGAAATTATACTTTGCAGTACCGCCATTTGCTGCATAATCCTCATCTCCGATTACTCTGTTTACGTGAGTAAATTCAGCATCACGGTCTATAGTGATTGATGGATTTAAAGCGAAGCAATAGCTTATTTCTGTATCATTGTTTGATGAGAGAGGTACGCAATTTACGCCGCCGATTATTCCGCCTACATAAGTATGGAATGAATCGTCTTCACCCGTCTCTGAAGGGCTTACAGCTATAGTCACTGATGACCAGCACTTTGTGATCTTATTCTTGCAGTTTCTAGTAGCGCCTACGATTCCGCCTGCACGTACAGTTCTTGTACCGCCGCTGTGAAGAGTACCCTTACTATAAGAATTTTCTATCGTGCATACGCTGCCTTCTACTGTATATTCCATACTGCCTACAAGGCCGCCTATATAGAGGTCGCACTTGTCGCTATATCCTGCCTGAGGATATCCTGCAACAGTTCCGCTGCCTGTATCCACCTTATAAGTTATATCAAGATCAGTATAGCAGCCTGTTATGAGACTTCCCTGACCTACAAAGCCTACGATTCCACCGAACTGATACCAGTCAGCAAGTGTAGATGCAGGTCTGTCGAGAACGGTTAATGAACCTTCGATACCGACATTCTTTATAGTTGCTCCTCTAGCCATACCAAAGAGTCCGCCCAGATAGTCAAGACGGTATGAATATGCTAAAGGACTTCCGTCAAATGCTTCCTCGAGTATATAATAGTTTTCCCAATCCACGTTGAGATTCTTTATAACATGACCATTTCCGTCAAATGTGCCTGAATAAGCTCCGCCGCCATAATACTTTGGAAGATCAGGATTAACTACATATAAGTAAAGTGTATTGTTGCCGTTTAGTGAACCCATAGGCAGCCACTTTCCTTCTGTCCCTGCCATATCGATATCACGCATAAGCTTTATGTCAGCTGCCATCATTTCCATAGAGCGTTCATTGCTTATAGTAGTTGCTTCATGGTTGTACCACATAAGCTCATTTGCATTATAAATGAGATATGCGCCATTTTCATCCTTTGCAGGCTCTTTGTATTCGCCAGTCCAGATTTCAAGAAGCTCTACCTTTACAGTTGCTGCTCCTGAAACTGTGCCTTCCTTTGTGCCATATCCGGCAGCAGATATCGCATAATCATAGCTTTCTCCGACATTAAGTGCTACAGTGCCAAGTGCACCATTGTAAACTGTATTTCCGTGCTTATCTGTAATAGTAAGTTCAGCACTCTCCATTACATTTCCTTCTGAATCTACAGCTGAGAATGTTACATTGTACTGCTCAGAAGTAACAATATTTATAGTTATCTCTGATACATTGGCAACGAAATTGCCGCTGTTGTCGTTGTCCTTACCAGGTGCTGGAGCAGCCAGATAAAGAGGTCCCTTTTCTGCTGTATAAGGCGTATGATTTACACCATAAGCGAGCATATAAGGCAGTTTCTTTTCGATAACTTCACCTGATTCATCATAGCTATATCCTTTAGCGCGCAGCTCTCCCAAAGTGAAGTCCTTTGTACCGATTGTAATGACACTTTCATCAGACGCATTCACGATTTCTGGACAAGCTTCCTTAAGCAGATTATACAAAGGCAGACCTGTCATCGTATAATTTGTTCTGCTATTTAATCCCTGGTAGCTATATGTCTTTTCTATACCATCCTTCAGGGCCTTCTTTTCAAGTTCTCTTACTGTATATACCTTTTCCGTTTCACCTGCACGGATTGTGAGTGTGCTGTCAAGATATTGTGCATAATCAGCAGATACACGCTGGTCACCTGCATAATATCTGTGGCTAGCCTTGTCTGTCAGGCTGTCGCTAAGACTCCATGTAAGAGTAAATGTCAGCTTTCTTCCTCTGTTTTCCAGAGTTCTGTAGAGCAGTTCGTAAATGCCGTCAACCTCAGGCTTTGCACTGCTGTCGAAGTTATACCAAACCTTGCCGTCTTTATAGACAGAATCAAGTGTAACCTCTGCACGATAATATACGTCGTCAGCAAATACATCTGTGTCTGACATTTCTTTTCCGTCAGCATACCACTTGATGCTGGACGCTGCAATCTTTGCAGCCTGATCTGCACTGAGAGTCACCTGCTTTTGTGGGCTTTCACCTGCTGCAGGTGCCTTTATATCAAATTCAAGATCTTCAGAGTTAATATAGTGTACTATCTGTGTGATACTTACAGGGACCTGACATTCAACTCCCATATAAGAAATAGTTACTGTCTTCTGTCCAGCTGCCAGGCAGTCGCCATCCAAAACCTGCCATCCAGAAACTATCTTTGTACCATTTGTGCCTGCAGCAGCGTCAGCTTCAGAATAGTAAACCGTCAGCTCAAGACCTTTGTCTTCAAATGCATCGAAGTCATTGTAGTTAAGCTTATCAGGATTCTTTGATACGACAGCGCTTACAGGAGCTGCCTGCCATGTGAGTACAGGATAGAGCTTTCCTGACTTGTATGAAGCTCCAAGTGTAGAAGCGAGACCCTTAAGCTCAGCATCTGTCTTAGCTTCACCCATCAGGCTTGTAAGACCATCGCCAAGGGTAGTGTCGAGATAATAGTTGTTGGCTACCAAACCTTGATTACTCTTGTCTGTATAGCTTCCGTATCCCAAAATTGGTTGTCCTGATGAAATTTTCCCGCTGTTGTAGCAATTTTTAAATGCAGCATAGGTATTACCCGTCGACGATCCTACCATACCTCCAGAATAATTGGTAGTGCCACCGATGGAGGTTACATCTCCGTTGTTGTAGCAGTCAATTATGTTGTATGCACTATTGGCATTATATGCACCCATTGCCATACCTATAAGACCACCTACATAACAAATTGCTCTTGCTGCAGAGCTATTCATTTCTCCGCTTATATTTCCGCGATTTGAGCACTTGTTATAATTATTAGTTACAGACCATCCAACCAGACCACCCAGATCTATGAATCCCCTTTCACTGGTGTTTACTACGACACTCATATTCATGGAATTGTCTATACACTCAAAATCTGTATATGTAGCATAACCAGACACACATCCTATATAGGTATATGCAGCACCATTAGCTTTTACATTGCCATAGAGTGTGAAGTTCTTGATAGAAGCTCTGTCGCTTACACTTTTGCCCTTTATGTATCCAAAAAGACCAAATCCAGTTTCATTTGCTGTAAATTCTCCGTTATTTATAGTTATAGAGCAGCCATTACCATCGAAGGTTCCTGCAAAATATTTGGTGCTGCTATTACTATAACCGCCGATAGGCTTCCATTTTCCGCTTCCGAGATTAATATTGCTCATCAGATTGACAGTCTTACCATAGAAAGTGTCTGTTCCGTCATTTACTATCTTTGCAAGACCTGCCAATTCATCAGCAGTATAGATATAGAATGTATCAGCCGATGGATCCTTTGTATACCAGTCAGTATCTACAGATGTGCCATCCCATTCTGTCGATACTTCAAGATTTGCTTTTATGACAAGAGTATCATACTTATTTTTTTCAGTAATCTCAAACTCTCCTGCCGCTTTCTTATATCCCGATGCCTTTACGACATAGCTGTACTTGCCTATAGGGAAATAAATTTCATTTAGATTGCTGCCTTCAAATATAGTCGTGCCCTTATAATCGCCCTCTTCAGGAGTTATGGAAATGACAGGTACGACATCGCTCTTACCATCTGCATATGAGACATCAACCGTAAGCTTGCCTAAAGCTGATGTCATAGCCAGGACGATTGTCTGCTCGCCGCCAGCAAAGCTTACAGTCACATCTCCATCTACAGAAGCTGTGTCTGTCTTGCCTTCTTCATATCCAAACTTTGAAGCGCTATATTTATATGAGCCATTGTAAAGCTCATACGTATAAACTGTTTCTTGTGCTTTGACATCATTTTCCTGATTTTCAACACGAGTTGCCTCTATCTCTTTTCCTTCGGCATCCTTAAGTGTCATATCTGCATCAAGTGTAGTAATCTTAAATTTCCATGTATACTTGACAGCAGTAAGAGGAATTTCTATTTCCTTTGATGACTTACTTATAGTAAAGCTGCCTGTAGTTTTTTCGCTGCCGCCAGCACCTGTATATCCCTGAACACTCACTTCATAAGTATATTCGCCATTGCTAAGCTCGTAGTTGTAAGTGTCGGCATCTGTTCCTTCAGCTGCTGTCTGTTCAATTCCTTCTGATGATTTAACTATCACAGAAACATTTCCGCCAGCATTGTCTTCCTTGTCCTTGACAAGCTTGATTGATGCCATATATGTGGAGTTTGGATCCTCCCAGCGAAGTATAGGAGAACCATTAGCATCTGCTTTATAAGATCCACCCAGTTTTGATACTAAATCTGTATATCCTGAAGAAGTATCATATGCTGTCGCTGCATTATCTGGTAAATCTGTTACAGATCCTATGCCTGCAGCAGCAGTATCACTGAAGTAATAATTTGAGCTTATGTAATCAGACTTGACTGTCGAATTGCTCTTTCCATATTCACCTATAATACCAGCAGCCTTGCCTTCTGCACCTGTTAACTTTCCAGCATTGAGACAATTTTGAATATATACATCTATCTGCGAATATGCAGATGAACCAACACATCCAGCTATGCCGCCAACTACACCACTGGCATATAAATTTTGAACTTCACCTGTATTGTAGCAATTCTTTACAGATGCATCTTTTGTATAAAACATACCAATGATGCCACCGGCTGAGGCAGTATTTGCACTTATCTTTCCGCGATTGATGCAGCCGTCAACGACATCATTTTTATATAGATAACCTACTATACCGCCGACAGAATAAGACTTTGTAGTACCTGCCCAGTTGGCAGTTATATCGCCACTATTTATGCAGCGCTCTATAGTTGACTTAGTAGTGTAAGTCTGACCCACTATGCCGCCGACAGCATAACCGCCGCCTATTTTTCCTGTATTTTCGCAATCACTTATCGTCGCACTCACAGCTTTACCAACTATACCGCCAACGTAAGTTGATTTTATATAATTTTTCGTATTTGAAACCGTGTCCTCAGCCGAAGCATTGGCATTTATATTGGCTTCATTTTTACAATTAGTAATAGTTACTGAATTTTCTGTAAGTCCTACTATACCTCCGACTTGGTTGGCTGCAGATGCTTTGGATGATATCTGCATGCTTCCTTTTACTGTGATGCCATCGAAAGTTGTCTTGCTTGCTGAAGCAGCCACGCCGCCGGTATTATTCTTAGCATAAGTATAATCAATCACAAGCGTGAAGTCCTTGATGACTGCACTATCAGTACGTCCGAAAAATCCTCTGTTAAATACTGCTTGTGATAATATCTCAACATCCGATATCTTTATACTGGATATCGTATGTCCCTGACCATCAAAAGTACCCATAAACTTATAAGTTGAGCCATATGAGCTTGTGTTATTTCCTATCGGTGTCCACTCAAAACTTCCCATATCAAGGTCTGCACCGAGTTTTACGGTCTTGCCTTCAAATGTCACCTTGTCTGTGCCATTTACAAGTGAAGCAAGACCTGCAAGGTCTGCTGCAGAATCGATAGTATACTCGCTTGCATCTGCGTCATACCATGATGTATCAGCAGTAGTGCCATCCCAGACACTAGCTTCTGACATTTCTACATCACCGTCAGCTTCTTCAATCTCTGCAGTGCCGCCAGCTTCTGCAAGCTCCGCTGCATCATCATTTGTCAGCACTGCGGCTGTTCCAGTTTCCGCAGGTCCAGCTGCAGAATCTGTATCAGTATCATCTGGCTGCGCTTGCTGCATCGCAGCAGTCTGTGACTCTGATGTGGTCTGGCCGTCCGAGGAAACGACCTCTGCAAAGACGCTCGCTGGAGAGATCATCATGCATATTGCGAGCAGCATCGCGATCACTCCGCGTCCCTTCCTAAAAAAATTTGATTTTTTCATAAAAATTCCTTTCCCTATACAAGCCTGTACAGATATTAAGAAACTATCAATATTTATTTAAAAGCATGCCTGAAAATGTACCTAAAAGGCATGCTTAAAAACACACTTAAAATATCTCCTCTAAAAGGCATCATAGAAACATTCTTAAAAAACATTCTTAAAAACATTCTTAAAAAACATTTCTAAGCAGATTTGTCATAAGTGACGCCACTTCAGCACGCGTCGCGCTGTCCTTGGCTCTGAAATTGCCTTTTCCGTCACCCTTTATGATGCTATTTTCATATGCCCAGCTCACTGCACTCTCAGCATAAGAAGCGACAGATGAATAATCCTTAAATGCCTGTACTGCGCCATCGCCATGTACTGTCACGTCTTTATCATGCTTTGATGTGTAATTATAAAGCATTACTGCGATCTGTTCTCTCGTCACATATCCATTTGGATCGAAATGCTTTTCGTCCTTGCCCTTGACGATACCTTCGCTGTATGCCCATGCTACAGCATCCGCATAATAGGCATCTTCCGGCACATCCTCAAACTTCGTCAATTTTTCGTTTTGATTGTCAGAAGCCTTTTGCTCTTCAGAAGCCTTTTGCTCTTCAGAAGCCTTTTGTTCGCCAGAAGCCTTTGTCTTATCTGATATGTTTTGCTCATCTGTCATATCTTTACCTTCAAGTGACTTATCCTCACCTGACAAGCGATAAAGAACTGTGGTGAGCATTCCTCTTGTCATAGCCTTGTCAGTGCCAAATATCTTATCTGAAAGACCATTGAAGAGTCCTACAGTTGTGACAAAGTTTACAGGCTCATAATACCAATCACCTGACAGAACGTCTTCGAAATCGTGATACTTGATTTCGATATTTTCGTACTCATGCTCAGCTTCAGCATCCTTGTCGGTATCATTTTTGTCATCTTTATTTCCGACATTTGTGCTTGTGCCGCCCGAAGTCCCAGAACCACTGCCAGAACCGCTTCCAGATCCGCCGCTCGTACCGCCAGTTCCGCTTCCGGATCCGCCACTCGTACCGCCTGAGCTTCCAGAGCCACTTCCAGAGCCATCTGAGCTGCCTGAATCACTTCCTGTGTCGCCAGAATCTCCTGAGCCACCGGAATCTCCGCCGCCTGTGCCATCATCTGGGGAATCTGTGCCCTCTTCAAGAAGTACATCTACATAAAGGATTGCACTCTCCACTTTAAAGGTTCCCTTATCACTCTTGTATCCGTTTGCTTTTACAGTATATGAGTAATCCCCATTTTCTATACGATACTCACCGAGAGCTCCATTGTACGGCTCGACTTTTTCTTTTTCTATAAAATTCCCTTCGCTGTCCGTTTCCAATTTCCTGACTACAATCGTTGTTCCTTCAGCTTCAAATACCGAAAGAGGCATGACATCGATAAATGCCCAGTAAAGCGGTCTTGTCATGGTTTCTTTTATGACACGCTCTGTGCCCTTATCAGCTTCCTCTACTATAAGTTCACCCGTGACAGCTACATAGTATTCAGAATCTATCTCATAACTATAGCTTCCTGGTTCGAGCTTCCATGCGCCGTCACCATAAGGTTCAACCTTCTCGCCCTGAGAATCCATAAGAGTGACCTCTGCATAAGGCTCATCGCCTGTACCCGTCACATCAAATGTGACACTGCATATATCCGCAGCGCTTCTCAAAGTCACCGCTATCTTGTTTTTCAGATCTGGATATTCATTTTCCTCGTCATTTACAGTGAAGCTTCCTGCTACTGGGAAATATCCTGCTACTGATATAGTGTAAGTATATCTGCCATTTTTAGTTAAAAATGAACCGTCGTCCTGTTGTATTATGGTGGATCCACTCGCTCTTTTTACGGTAATATCAGCATTTGGAATAGTTTGGCCCGCAGTGTCTTTGATATCAAAGCTTGTATGATAATCAAGCCCTTCCATCGTCACATATACTGTTCTGGAAGGTATAACCACACGCATGTCCCTTGCGATTGCAGTATATTTATCTGCCGTTACTGTATACTTGTATTTTTTGCCTATTTCAAGCGAATAAATTCCATTTTCATCCGGTTGAATTATATCTGACAGAGTGTCACTATCTTCATAGGCTCTGACCTCTACTGCCAAGTTGTTTTTCTCTGCTGTAAGCTCAGTTCCTGCGCCATTATCAGCTTTAAAACTTATCTTTCCAACCTTCCCCTGATTTTCTCCGAAATTTATAAGGGTATCGGCTACCGCCTTAAAATCTACCATGCCCCAGCCATAATATGTATCCTGACCATTTGAAGCCTTGTCCAAGCCATTGTCCATGCGCTTAGAAGTATCCTTCAGCAGCTGTCTGAAAGCATAATGGTTGTTTGTAATAGGATTGCCATCATCGTCATTCTTGCCGGCATAATGTGAAGTAAGGTCATTTTTCAGGCTGACTGCCACAGCAGCTAGTGCTGCTACCTGCGGTGTAGAGAAACTAGTTCCGCTGCCATAATAATATTCGCCAGTGTACCAAAGGCTTGTATATTTTTCCCCTGGTCCTGTGACCCAAACCTTATTTTCCCAGCCATCTCCGTTCATCTCAGAAAGTATCTGCGAATAATATGATCTTTCGCCTTCTGAGTTTGTGGAACCTACACCTATACCATACTGTGCAGGGTAGCTCGCTCTGCTGTCCTCGTCATTTCCTGCAGCACAAAGAACGATGATACCTGCTTCTATAGCATCATCAACAGCCTCCTTCAAAGCAGTTGATGCGGACTCTGAACCCAGGCTCATGTTTATAACTGTGATATTGCTTCCCTCGGCTCCATTGCTGGAATCAAAGAGTCGGCGCTGATCAGCTGCATAATTCAGAGCGTTTATTATAATAGCATTTGTCGTCGATCTAGACGAAAATACCTTGAGCGGCATCACATATACATCCTCTGCTATGCCATTTATGCCTATGCTATTGCTTGTATTTGCAATAATCTCGCCTGTTACAAAGGTTCCGTGGCCCATAGTGTCAGTCGTAGTAGTTGTATTTACAAAGCTTTTTCCTTCCAACACATGAGAATAATCTATATCATCATGATCAGGATCTAAGCCTGAGTCTATAACTGCAACTACGATCTTATCCTGAGGATTTCCGTCATTTCCCATATCATAGTCAGTATCGTAATCCTCGCCCTTTATGCCATACTCATCACGAACTTTATCTACATTCATCAAGGCAAGATGCTTGTCATTTTCATCTCCTGATACATTTGTAGTCACATCCTTTATTTCGTTGTCAAATTCATCATCATACATCTGAACCACATAGTTTGGCTCCACATATTCGATGTCTTCAGCATCTGCAAACTCTTGCGCCGCGTCTAGATCATCCGCCAGATATAATCCATCTGCACGGTTTATCCTTTCGATTCCATCTGTATCCTCGTTCATTAGAAATACAGTATCATCCTTAAGCTTTACTATATATCCTTCATAGTCGGAATCATCTAGATTTTTTGTCTCTTTTTTAAGCTCGTCCTCTATCTGATTCCAAGTTGAAATCTCTGTTTTTCCATCATCTCGCGCCACAGCCAATGACGGCACCGGCACAGAACAGCACATAAGCGTACATAGCACACCTGCTATTGCACGAAATTTGCCACTAAATTTCATACGTACTCCTTCTCAATAATAAATAACTTTTCATTCTTCTCGACTTTTCCTGAAGTCGAAGCTATCTGTAATCTATTCATCTAGCTTTTTACTTGAGTTTTCAATAAATTTACCACAGATACATCACACATAAGCTTGCTTTTCGTCTAAAAATCACTTCCTTTAAAGTTTTAAATAACCATATTTATTTTTGCTAAAAACGATACATTTTGACATTTTTTTACTTTTTACTCTATCTGCCAAATATACCACAGCTATTTTAGCACCAAACATTCTATTTTTCTATATTAAGTGCAAAGTTTGTTATATTTTAAACTAAAATTTTTTATAAAAGATTATAAATGCAGTTTTCTGAAATCATTATGCAAAAAGAACATATTTATTTCTAA
>CAVJDC010000013.1:0-25751 GCA_963648085.1 Anaerovoracaceae bacterium | reverse complement strand
CATGAAGCTTCTCGGGTTACAGGCATGAAGCTTCTCGGGTTACAGGCATAAAGCTTCTCGTGTCAGAGATTTGAATTAAGATATGTGAGGATTTACACAGGACACACATTGTGTATATGGAGGTGGCAGTGTGATAAATATCAGCGGAATTGAAAATGGATATGTGATAGATCATATTGAGGCGGGCAAGAGTCTAGTCATATTTGATATGCTTCAGCTTTCGGAATATGAGGGGCAGGTTGCTATCATAAGAAATGCAAAGAGCAAGAAAAAGGGCACAAAGGACATGATCAAGATTGAAGGCTTAGTTGACCTTTCAAGATTGAAGGCTTAGTTGACCTTAATCTGGAGATGCTCGGCTTTATGGATGACAATATTACAGTAAATACTATAGAAAACGGAAATATCAAAGAAAAAAAGAGCATGGTCCTTCCAAAGAAGATAAAAGGAATCGCAAAGTGCATGAATCCACGCTGTATTACATCTGTAGAGCAGGGTCTTGTACACGAATTTATACTTACAGATCCAGAAAAGAAGACATATAGATGCAGATATTGTGAAGAAAAATTTGAGGAGAAGAAGCAGAAATGGATATAAAAGGAAGACATTTTTTAAAGATAAAGGATTTTACTCCTGAAGAATTGACATATTTGCTCGATCTGGCGGCTGATCTTAAAGCAAAGAAAAAGGCTGGCGAACCAGTTGATATGTTTAGAGGAAAGAACATAGCGCTTATTTTTGAAAAGACAAGCACACGCACGAGATGTTCGTTTGAGGTTGCAGGTCATGATCTTGGTATGGGCGTGACTTATCTTGATCCTTCAGGTTCACAGATCGGCAAGAAGGAAAGTATTGCCGATACGGCGAAGGTTCTTGGCAGGATGTTTGACGGAATAGAATATAGGGGCTTTGGTCAGGATATCGTTGAGGAGCTCGCTGCACATGCTGGGGTTCCTGTATGGAATGGACTCACAAACGAAGCTCATCCCACTCAGATATTAGCCGATTTTCTGACTATTCGCGAGCATTTCGGAAAGCTTGAGGGCATAAAGTTTACTTATATGGGTGATGCAAGATACAATATGGGAAATTCTCTCATGGTGGGATGTGCAAAGATGGGTATGCATTTTACTGCATGTACATCTGCAAAATATTTCCCTGATCCAGAGCTTGTGAAGTATTGTGAGGAGCTTGCTGCAAAGACAGGCGGAAGCATCACTCTTGAAGAGGATCCTGAAGCAGGCACAAAGGGTGCTGATGTCATCTATACTGACGTGTGGGTTTCAATGGGTGAGCCAGACGAGGTCTGGGAAGAAAGAATCAGAGAGCTTTCTCCTTATCAGGTAAACAAGAAGGCTATGGACAATGCGGGACCACAGTGTGTATTTATGCACTGTTTGCCAGCATTCCATGATCTGAATACAGGCGTGGGACGAGAAATCGAAAAGAAGTTTGGCATCAGTGAGATGGAGGTCACTGATGAAGTATTCCTCTCACCGCAGTCTATTGTATTTGATGAGGCCGAAAACAGAATGCATACGATCAAGGCCGTAATGGCTGCTACGCTGTAGGAAATAATCACCGCGGGGCAGGAAACTGTCACCGCGGGGCGGAAAACTTGTCACCGCGGGGCAGAAAGCTGTCACCGCAGGGCAGGAAACTGTCACCGCGGGGCAGAAAGCTGTCACCGCGGGGCGGAAAACTTGTCACCGCGGGGCAGAAAGAAAGTCTGCTGCAGTGCGGTACGGAAATATTACGCTCGGTGCGGGCGAGAGAAAGGGGGCTGGTATTTATGAAAAAGCTTGGAATCATTTTCGGTGGTCGTTCTCAGGAACATGAGATATCGAGGATGTCTGCTGTTTCTGTGATGGGAGCTGTCGACAGGGCTAAATTTGAGATCATTCCTATTGGAATTACTAAGGATGGCAGATGGTATCTTTACGACGGACCGATAGAGATGATTACTACTGGAGAGTGGGAAAAATATGCAAAGACAGCACTCGAAAAGAATCCGGAAAAATACTCTTTTTCGGTAGTAGGAAGCGGCGGACGCAGCCTGGCTGATATTATAGATTTTGCACTTCCTATAGTTCATGGTACCTACTGTGAGGATGGAAAACTTCAGGGACTGCTTGAGATGGCTGGCATACCATATGGTGGATGTGGTGTCACTGCTTCTGCAGCGGCCATGGACAAGATTATTGCAAAGGAATTATTTATGCAGGCTGGCATACCTGTTTGTCCTTATGTCGCAGTATATGCATCCGACCTTGATGAAAGGATGGATGATATTATCTCCGAAATTGACAGCAAGCTGCCATATCCGATTTATGTAAAGCCAGCAAATCAAGGCTCGAGTGTTGGGATTTCAAAGGTAGAGGAAAAGTCGGAGCTAGAGAAGGCACTTAGATATGCTGCAGAGTATGACAAGAGGATTCTTGTGGAGCAGGGCATCAATTGCAGAGAAATTGAGACTGCTGTTCTCGGAAATAGGGATGTGAAGACTACATTTCCTGGAGAGATTGTGGCTACTGAAGATTTTTATGATTATGAAGCAAAGTATGTGGATGACGGCAAACCAAAGATGAAGATTCCGGCTGACATTCCAGAAGAAGTGGCTGACACTATCAGAGCATATGCTGCAAAGGGCTTCAGCGCACTGGATGGTGAGGGATTTTCAAGATGCGATTTCTTCATTGACAAGGATACGGGAAGTATTTATTTAAATGAGATAAATACTATACCTGGATTCACAGCATTCAGCATGTTTCCATTGTTGTGGGAAAATATGGGGATTTCATATACGGAGCAGATTGAAAGGATTATAGAGCTTGGATATGAAAGATATAATTCTAAAAATTAAGACTAGACAGATAGACAAAAATGACGAGCTGTCGGAAGACATGATAGAGTTCATAACCGAAGGCAGAGCTTACAAGAAAAATGACACTACATATTATGTCTACGAGGAGACGGAAATGTCCGGAATGGCGGGCGTGACCACGACTCTCAGAGTAAGCAGCAAGGGCAGCGTCAAGATGAAGCGTTATGGTCATGATGTCATGATGGATACTGTTATGGAATTCGAAAGGGGCAGACACTTTTACAGCATGTATGAAACTCCGTATGGAAGCTTTCAGATGGAGATTCTGACGAATAAAGTGGTGAATGACATAAAAAGTGAAAGCATGACAGGCAGTTTATTTATAGATTATGAGATGTCACTGAAGGGATTATCAGAAGCTAGGAACCTCCTAAATATTGAGGTGACAGAGGCGTTGCACGGTGTGTGAAAAATACCGGCATTGACTGACGCGAAAGGAAAGAATTATGAAAGGGATTAAGAAAGTATTAAATCACATCTTTATCGATGGACTGTCGGGGATGGCAAGCGGCCTTTTTGCCACCCTTATCATTGGAACTATTTTAGCTCAGATAGGCGATTTCGTACCAGGAACCGCTGGAAACTTTATCGGACTTGTAGCATCTGCAACAAAAGCAATCACTGGTGCCGGAATAGGCGTTGGTGTTGCATGTAAGTTCAAGTGTGATCCACTTGTCACAGTATCTGCAGCATCTGCAGGTATGGTAGGTGCATTTGCGAGTAAGATTCTTGCAGGCAGCTTTATAGTTGATGGAGCTGTCACGCTTGCAGGTCCTGGGGATCCGTTAAGTGCATTCATAGCAGCTCTTGTGGGTATCGAGATAGGAAGACTTGTTTCGAAAAAGACAGGACTTGATATCATCGTTACTCCTATATGTGCAATAGCATCAGGGTCGATAGTAGGTCTTATCGTGGGACCTCCATGCTCTAGGATTCTGACAGCTCTTGGACAGATTATCATATGGGCTACAGAGCAGCAGCCATTCCTTATGGGCATCGTAGTTTCGGCAGTTATGGGTATCGTACTCACGCTTCCGATCAGCTCTGCAGCGCTTGGCATAATTCTTGGCCTTACAGGTATCTCGGCAGGGGCAGCTACTGTAGGATGTGCTGCAAATATGGTAGGTTTTGCTGTTGCCAGCTTCAAGGAAAATGGCTGGGGAGGCCTTATCTCTCAGGGTGTAGGAACTTCGATGATACAGGTTCCAAATATTATGAAAAGACCTGCTATTTGGCTTCCTGCGATACTTGCAAGTGTGGTTCTTGGTCCCGTGAGCACATGTGCACTCGGACTCACAAACAATGCAGTAGGCTGCGGCATGGGTACCTCGGGTCTTGTAGGACCTATCACTATGTACCAAACTATGGTTGAGGCAGGTGCTTCTCCAACTGTAGTCCTTATAGCGATTATCGTGATGCTCTATGTGGCGCCAGGCATACTTTCATGGTTCTTTGGAAAGATTCTGAGTAAGTGGGGATGGATCCGTGAAAATGACATGAAGCTTGAGCTGTAAGATTGGTTCTTGATTTAAGCTTGCTTCTTGATTTGGAATAGCTTTTTGCTTAGGAATAGATTCCAGATTTAGGCGTGCTACTTGCTTAGGAATAGATTCCTGATTTAGGCTTGATTCTTGGCTTTGACTTGAGCGAGCCTAGTATATATTTATTTGATGCAGTTGTGGATATTTGGATATATCTGCTTGATTTTTGCTTTGGGCGAGAGCTTCGCTGGCAAGATTGATTTTACGACAAGTGAGAGCTTCAGCAGTAAAATCGATTTTGTTTCAGGCGAGGCTCTGCTCACGAAAAGGAGGACTGGTAAATGGCAAAAAATGAGCTTATCCGGCTCAGCGGTATCGTAAAAAAATATGATGATGAGATCATACTGAGTTCGATTGATCTATCTGTTAATGATGGAGAGTTCGTGACGCTCCTTGGGCCGTCAGGCTGCGGGAAGACTACGACACTCAGGATCATTGGTGGCTTTGAAAAGCCTGATGAGGGGGACGTTTATTTCAATTCACAGCGTATAAATGATGTCCCTCCAAACAAGAGAAATATCAATACAGTATTTCAGAAATATGCATTATTTCCTCACATGAATGTCGAGCAAAATATCGGATTTGGACTTAATATCCGAAAAAAAGACAAAAAAGAGATTGAGATGCGTGTGGAAGAAATGCTGGAGCTTGTAAACCTTAAGGGGTTCGGCAAACGATCTGTTGCGTCGCTTTCAGGCGGACAACAGCAGAGAGTTGCCATCGCACGAGCGATAATCCAGCAGCCTAAGCTGCTGCTGCTCGATGAGCCTCTCGGAGCTTTAGATCTCAAGCTGCGCAAGGAGATGCAGATTGAGCTTAAGAAGCTTCACGAGACGCTTGGTATGACATTTATATATGTTACTCATGATCAGGAGGAAGCACTGACTATGTCAGATAAGGTCGTGGTGATGAACCGCGGCATGATTCTTCAGCAGGGCTCTCCAATTGATATCTACAACGAACCGGCAAATGCTTTTGTAGCAGATTTTATCGGCGAAAGCAATATCGTGCCGGGAATTATGAAGCAGGATAAGGTCATTGAATTCCTTGGAACTGCCTACGACTGTGTAGACACAGGCTTTGCTAAGAACGAGCCTGTCGACATGGTTATACGACCTGAAGATATAGTTCTTCTGAATAAGGGTGCTTCTAGTATGCAGCCGTCAGAAAGACTTATCCGTGGGACGGTCCAGACTTGCCTTTTTAAAGGCGTACATTATGAAATGCTTATCGACACCGAGAATTTCACCTTCATGGTGCATTCTACAGTGGGATGCCCGATTGGCTCTGAAAAATATATCGATGTCGATCCAGACAATATCCATATAATGAAAAAAAGTGATATTGCCACGGCTACAGAGCTCGAATATGAGCGCGAGCACAATCCTGATGCGGAGCAAGAGGAGGAAGGCGACTGATGAAATCAAATGTAAAGCTTTCCTGGCCGTACAATCTGTGGCTTATTATATTTACTATAGTGCCTTTGTTTATAGTGATTTATTTCGCATTTACAAATGACACAGGTCAGTTCACGACAGACAATTTCTCATATATGACGCTCTATGCTGGAATTTTTTGGCGTTCGTTCAGACTGGCTGTTATATCTACGCTTGTGTGCTTGGTTCTCGGATATCCGCTTGCATTCGTGATGTCAAGACTCGAGTCAAAGCATCAGACGATAGCCATGATCCTGGTCATGCTGCCTATGTGGATGAATTTTCTCGTCCGTACTTATGCATGGCTCACCATATTGGAAAATAATGGAATTTTAAACAGGATCCTAGAATTCCTGCATCTGCCGCTGCTGTCTATTATAAATACCCCAGTGGCTGTAGGTCTTGGCATGGTTTACAACTATCTGCCATTTATGATTTTGCCGATTTATACTGCGATGACGAAGATGGATCAGTCTCTTATCGAGGCTGCAAGAGATATCGGATGTAATGACAGGCAAGTATTCACAAGAATTATACTGCCGCTTTCCATCCCAGGTGTGATGTCCGGGTTATTGATGGTATTTGTGCCGGCAGTCAGCACGTTTGTAATTTCAAAGATTCTCGGCGGCGGAGCAAATATGCTTGTCGGGGATCTTATCGAGATGCAATTTCTCGGCGGAGCATACAATGCAAATATGGGCGCTGCCATTTCCCTTGTCATGATGGCGATCATCATGATAGTCATCTGGCTTACAGGCAAGATTGACAAGAATAGTGATATGGAAGGGAGCGTGCTGATGTGAAAAAAAGAATCGGAAAAATATATATGGGGCTCATCTTTTTCTTTATGTATGCACCTATATTTCTGCTGATGATATTCTCTTTCAACAGCACAAAGAGCCGTTCTGTGTGGAAGGGCTTTTCCCTGCGCTGGTATGAGGCACTTTTTAAAGATGCAGAAATCATACATTCCATAAAAGTGACGCTCCTTGTAGCAGTATGTGCTGCAGTAATCTCAACGATTCTCGGAACTGCTGCCGCTCTTGGGATCGCATCACTTAGAAAGACGCCAAGAAAAATTGTGCTTGCGGTAAACAACATCCCAACGATGAATCCAGACATCATCATGGGTGTATCGCTTATGATGCTATTCATCTTCTTTTCCCAGACTCTTCATCTTGACTTTTTCAAGCTTGGATTCGGGACTCTATTGATAGCTCATATCACATTTGATACACCATATGTCATACTTTCAGTGATGCCTAAGCTGCGCCAGATGGATAAGCGTCAGTACGAAGCTGCTCTAGACCTTGGAGCAAGCAATATCCAGGCATTTTTCAATGTCGTGCTCCCGCAAATCACAGCCGGAATAGTGACAGGATTTATCATGGCATTTACGCTTTCGCTAGATGATGTAGTAGTAAGCTATTTTACATCTGGACCGACGTCGGAGACTCTTGGAGTTCTCATTTTCGGCATGACAAAGAAGAGGATCAGTCCAAAAATAAACGCATTGTGCACTATAATGTTTGTAATCATATTGCTCCTGCTTGTAGTTCTCAATATCAGAGAGCTTAGAGCTGAGAAAGAAAGAGAAAGGGGCGATGCGAGATGAGACTGAAATTAGGACGCGATGTGAGAAATAAAGCGGCATGTGGCGAGCATTCAGAGGCAGGATGCAGCGTAGATCGCATGACAAGCGGTGACACAAGACATGTGCGTCTTGCAGGGATAATTGCATTATGCATGGCGGTTGGCTTATGCGTCACGGCAATGCTTGTTGCGATGACTGGATGCAGCTCTGACGATGAAGAAAATAGTATAAATGTCTACAATTGGGGTGAGTATATAGACCTTGACCTTCTCACAAGATTTGAGGAGGAGACAGGCATTACTGTAAATTATACTACTGTATCTACATGCGAGGAGATGTATGCAAAGATCAAGTGCGGCGGCGTCTCTTACGATGTAGTAGTGCCTTCTGATTATATGATTTCAAGAATGATAGAAGAAGACATGCTTGAAGAGATAGATTGGGACAATGTTCCAAATGCAAAATATATAGACGAAGAGCATTTAAATCCTGAGTATGATCCGGAAGGAAAATATTCTGCACCTTACCAATGGGGAAATACAGCCATCATTTACAATAAGGACATGGTCGACGAGGAAGATATCGGCGGCTGGGAGCTTCTTTGGAATGAAAAATATAAGGGACAAATCCTGATGTATGACAACTCAAGAGATGCTATCGGAGTAGCTCTTAAGGAGCTTGGATATTCATACAATACGACAGATGAAGACCAGATTCGCGAAGCTGCAGAGCTTCTTAAGAAACAGAAGCCTCTTGTCCAGGCATATGTAATGGACCAGATTTTTGATAAGATGGAAAATGGTGAGGCGGCGATCGCTGCTTATTATGTAGGCGATTATTATCTGATGCTCGATGAGCTTGGTGAAGATTCTGATATCAATCTCGGTTTTTATATTCCTGAAGAGGGAAGCAATCTGTACGTAGACGCAATGTGTATTCCGAAGGGAGCCGAAAATAAAGAAGGTGCGGAGGCATTCATAAATTTCATACTTGAGCCAGACGTGATGGCGAAGATTACTGAGTTTGCATGCTACTCTACTGCTGAAAGTGCAGCGAGAGCACTTCTGCCTGAAGAATTGCGCGACAACGAGGATATGTATCCAACTGGTGACGCGTTGAAGCAGTTTGAAACATTTACGAATCTTCCGCAAAATATCCGCACTCTTTATGACGGACTGTGGATACAAATACTCAGTTCTTGATGTGATAAAAGATTGATTTAATAAGGAAGCTGACTTCTGCAAATCGGAGTAGTTCACAGAGGTTATGGGGCTGCTGCAATGACGGTTATTTATCGTTGATGCAGCAGTCCTCTTTTTATATCTTTTGCACGACAAACTATCGGTTTTACTGTTGACCGTGATTCTTGTCAATTTTCACAGAAACGTAACAAAAATATGGGCAAGTAAATGTTGCTATCGTGACGAATAACAATTATAATAATAAATGGCAGAAAGCAACAAGATTTACAAAAAAATCTTATAAAAAAATATAATTTTGCCAAGAAAAACAAACTCAAAACATGAATGTGATATAGCAGCAAAATCTACAAATCGCTTGCCATTGAAAGGTAAGGGGTTCTGTTTTGCTGTGCTTAGTTATACAGGGAAGAGGGTGCGTAGAGATGAAAAAAGAAAAAGAAAAAAAGATGAAGCGAAGGATATCGTCCATAGTAGGGATTGTCGCCATCGTAGTGATGGTGGCTATAAATATGATGCCGACTATGACCTTTGCTGCGAGCGGCACAGGGGTCGCTGCGGCGGATACTTTAAAGATAAGCGTAGGATATTTTGGCGGGCCATATTATGAGAAAAAGACTTATACTCTTGCAGATATACAGAGCCTGCCGTCACAGGAATGTTGGTATTCAAACATAGACTCTATGCCCGCTGCAGTTGTTCTGTATGCAAAGGGTGTCACTTTAAAGAGTCTCCTCGATGATGCAGGTATAGATGTGAATTCTGTACAGGGGATGCATTTTAAGACTACGGACGGTTATAAAGACACGATGACCTCGTGGTCACTTACAGAGCTGCTTGATTCTTATACTCCGAGATATAGTTATACAGCTCTTCCGGAAAACTTTGTTGACGGGCAGGTTGTAAATATGGAATCTGTGAAAGCGTCAGCTATACAGGTTCCTACTATGATAGCTTATTCGGACAATGAGTCAGGCGACGGGACAAATGTCAGATGCATAGCTGGAGCACAATTCTGGGACACTTCCGGGGCAAATGGAAACAACAGATTCCGTCTTGTATTCGGTCAGAAATCTCCTGATGAAAGTTCATTTGCAAAATCGGCAAAGGGTATATATGAAATCGAAATCACACTTGAAGGTCATCCTACATATACGCTGAATGCACCAAATACTGACATGAAAGTAGGAAGCAAGATGCAGGTGAGTGTAGGAGTGACAGATGCAGATGATTCTATCACCTCAGGTGCGGCAGCGTCCAGGACATATACATATGAAAGCAGCAATCCAGAGATAGCTACAGTCGATGCAAACGGAAATGTCACCGCGCTTAAGGAAGGAGATGTGACTATCACAGCTACAGCCTCGGACGGGACAAAAACTTCTGCAAACTTGCATGTCACGATTGATGATACAAAAAAGGAAGATACGGAAACCCAAAAATCAGATCCATCAGCAACTGTGAATAAAAATCAACAGACACAAAATAAAGCAGATACCTCAACCAAGACGGAGACGAAAAAAAATACAAGCAAGAAAAATACCAGTACTGCTGGAAAATCAAATAAAACCTCAAGCAAATCAAAGAGCTCGAACAAGTCAAACAATTCATCGAAGTCGAGCAGCTCGAGCAGTACGAAAAAGACCACGAAGCTGAATGTTGGCTCATCAGTTGGTCCTACTACGACGAATCAGTATACGACAGACACGTCATCATCACTTGATACAGATATTGATATGACTGCCTCAGATGCCGGCTCGACTTGGAGAGCTTATCAGATGTCTGACGACTCTCAGGAGCTTGCGAAGGTAGATGAAAATGCAGACAATCCTATGCTTCCTGTCATGGGATGGACATCTACGGGTGTATTTGGACTGTCATTTGGACTTAGGATATTAAAGTATCTGCTTGACATAAGGCTGTAGATGCTTGAGTGCTCTGAAATAAAAGAAAAAAATTTAGAACGACAAAATTAGAACGATAAAAGATAAAACAAAGATTTAATCACATTTGAGAAAAAGGCATTTGGAGACCAGAAAAAGACAGCAGATGCCTAGGAAAAGGCAGCAGATGCCCAGAAAAAAGGCAGCAGATGCCCAGAAAAAGGGCAGCAGATGTCTAAGAAATGGCAGCAGATGCCGACGGAGGAACATATGAAAACAGATCTCAGTAATGCTCTTCGCGCCGTGACAGGTGCGATGGAATCACCAGTTGTAGTTATATTACTTATTCTTATGGCAGCGGCACTCGTGCTGATTGCTACTCTTATCGCGGAGATATTTACAGAGCGTATCAGAATGAAGGCGAAGATGCCTAAGCTTGTTGATGATTTAAAGGCTGGTAAGAGATCTCTAAATGCTATCATCTATGACAGTGGTCTTCTCAAGCGTCAGAAGAAGGTTTTATATGAACTCAATGCACACCCTGATATCACTCCTGCTATGAGAGAATCCTTGGCAGTAAGATTGCTAGAAGAGGAAAAAGGACATTATGACTTTATCATTATGATTTCTGATATGGTAGCCAGAATAGCTCCTATGTGTGGTCTGCTCGGCACACTCATTCCACTCGGCCCTGGAATCATAGCTCTTGGTCAGGGCGACACTTATACACTGTCAAATTCACTGCTTACAGCATTCGATACAACTGCAGCAGGTCTGCTCGCGGCAGCGGCAGCATTTATAGTATCTGCGATTAGAAAAAGATGGTATACAAACTACATGTCAGCACTCGAAATGGCTATGGAATGTCTTCTTGAAGTTATAAACAATGGTGATGATCTAGCACAGGCCAAAGAGGATGATTATGAAGATACATATGACCAGAATGCAGGCAGATATGATGAAAATCAGTATGCAGAAGGATATACAGGTGGATATGACGAAAATCAGTATGCTGATGGATATATAAGCAACTATGATGAAAATCAGTATAGTGAAGGTTATACAGGCAGATACAGCGAAGGCCAGTACAGCGATGATTACGCAGGCGGATATGACGAAAATCAGTATGGCGAAGGATATGCTAGCAGATATGGTGAAAATAAATTTACAGAAGGATTTGTGTGGCCAGAGCATCATGAGGCAGATTCGCAAGCATATGAATGGTCTGCAGAAAACAATTCAAATACAACTGTAGAAGAGATAGAAGCGATGCAGGCTCAGCAGACAGCTGCACAGCAGAATTCAGAAGCAGCATGGACTGTGGTGGAGACAGAAGCACCATCATATCAGTCGACAGATGCCGAGAAAAATCAGCCGACGCAGAATTTACAGAAGAATCTGCAGCAAGAATTGCAGCAGGACACGCAGCAGAGCGTTCAGCAGGATGAACCGCAGGGTTCACAGCAGAGTCTGCAGAAGGATGCACAGCAGAAATCTAGTACGACTCCATGGTGGGAGTAATTATAGGGCGAATAAGACGAATAAGAGAGGTGTATAGATATGATGAAACGCTTTGGAGCAGGCAAATTAAGCAGCGGCAAGGATGGCTTTCCTGAAAACGTAAATCCGATGGAATCTCTGTCAAATTTAGCAGACGTGATGCTTGTATTTGCATGCGGAATCATGATGGCACTCGTTATGAACTGGAATATCGATGTTCAAAATACAGGCGAATTCAATAAAGTTGCTGTTGACACATCGGGTGCAACAGAAGTAACAGACCAGGTGACAGGTACTGATGGCGAAACTACTATTACTACCGCAGATGGATATGTAGATGTAGGTCGAGTATATAAGGACCCAGATACAGGGACTCTGTATATGGTTACTGAAGAATGATTTGGTTATATTTTGTATTAAAAGATGCGTGAATGAATGAAAGGAAAATGGGAAAAGAGATGGAAAACAAAAATGCACCAGACACTATGATGACGGTAGCTGAAGTTGCAGAATATCTGGGATTTAAGCCTACCACGATTTATTCGTATATCAAGAAAGGACAGATTCCTGTATACAAAGCCTCTGGAAGATGGCGTTTCAAATTCTCAGAGATAGAAGAATGGCTCAAGGACAATACAAGAAAAAGCGATGACATACTGGAGAATCTTACAGAGACAGACAGCAAGGAACCTGCAAGAGACAGGGGAAATGTCGACATGAGTAATCTAACGGTAGAGGAACGCGGCTTTGAGCTTCTATTTGCTGCAGAAATTTTAAAAGGTATTTCTGCGGCTGAAGAAGAGATTTTACGAGATACTGTGAGCTGTGAGGAGAAGCACTATAGCGACGGTGATATAGTAATATTCGATACGCAGAGAATGAACAGCTTCTATATCATAGAGGAAGGATCTCTCAGTGTTCCAGTAGGCGGCGCAGAAGGTGAATATACATCTAAACAGGATTATAAAAAAGGAAATATCATGGGACTCGATGTCATGATGACTCAGGATCGCACAAGCTATTTTACTGCAAAGGCTAAGGGCGATGTAGTTCTTATGGCATATCCATATGATATGTTCCTAAACCGCAGATATACAAGTGACTCCTTGAAGGTAAAGATTCTTACAAATATAGCAGGTCTTCTGGCGGATGAAAATATCAGACGTATGAAGAGAATTGGAATGAACCAAGTAAAGAGTCTCCGCGGCAGAATTATATCTTATTTGCTGCAGTCCGAAAAGAAGGCTGGAGGTTCACCATTTGAGATCAAGGACAACAGATCAGAAATGGCCCGCCATCTTGGGATGAACAGATCAGTTCTGTCAAACGAACTCAGTATGCTGAAAAAAGAAGGAATCATCGACTTCAACAAACGTACATTTAATATTTTATTAGACAGATATGAGCTAGAAAAAATTATCGAGGACAGAGGAAGACGCAAGAAAAAAGTATCTGAATAAAACATATAAATAATGGAAATTAATTCCAAACGATTGCCGCAGCTATAAGCTGACGGTAAAATCAATCAATATAAATTGCAAGTTGGTGTGGAATGAATGAGGAGAGGACTGGATATGTTCGCTAAACTGGATACGTTCGCTAATAAGAAAAAAGCTTCAGGCGAGAGTGCTGCATGCCAGAAAGCAGGATATGGCATTTTTGCAAGATGTATAACGCTTATGCTTGTATTTGCGATGCTTGCTGGTTTGATGGCAGGATGCGGAAGCAAATTGACTGACGAGGAGCTTGCTGTAAATGATGACAAGGAAATCGTGCTGCATGGTCTGACTGATGAGGATATCACTATTACAGTGGCAGATCTTAAGGAGCTAGATGCCATCACCAAAAAGGCGGAGGCTAAGCGATCAAATGGTCAGATTGTAGAGGTAAAGATTACTGGTCCTTTACTCACATCACTTGTTGAAAAATATGGAGCGAGCCTCAGCGATTTCAACACAGTTCGTTTCTATGGAAGTGATGATTATGAAATTGCGATGCCATCAAATATCCTTGAAAATGACGATATTATTCTTGGATATTACGATTATGGCGAGCCTATCAGTTCATCAGATGGGCCTGTACATGTCGTGGTTCCAGGCGAGCGTGCGATGTATTGGGTAAGAAAGCTGTGCCGCATAGACTTTGAAAATGAAGCTTCTGCGACTGCTGCAGAAAAGCTTGTATTCATGGACACAGCACTTTGGCAGCTTACATCTGCTGAAGTTACCAGAGGTGAAGATACATTTGAAGGTGTCAAGACTGCAGATCTGATAGCAGCTTATGCTGATGCAAATGACAATACTATATACAATGTATATATGACTGCCTCTGACGGTCTCTCAAAGAATGAGACAAAGGCAAACTTTATGAGCGAATATATCAGAACCATGGGTGATGGGGCTCCAGAATTTACAGGTCCAGATCTTGCAGACGGCATGACTGTAAATGGACTCATGACTATAAATTACGGTACTACAGGATTCATCTCCCTCGATCAGTATTGTGCGAGTGTGGAAAAAGAATCTACAGACAGCATTCTTTTCTCAGATATTCTTAAAGTTAGCGGGCTTGCTGCAGCAGACAGTTATAAATTTACAGACCTTTCAGGAAATGAAAAAGAATATTCTTATGACAGCCTGTCAAATGCCATAGTTGCACTTGATGATGCAGGAAATGCAACATTCAGTCCAGGAAATGGCGAAGAAATGATGACATCACTTTTGAGCATCGAGGTTGTCGGCTAAAAGCAAAGACTCAAATGTATCAAGTGGATATAAAGAGAAAGGCTGGTGTATGCGGAGTTGAAACAAAAGAAAATATTTATTGGAGTGATTGTGCTGCTTGCGGCAGCAGCTCTTTGCGAAGGAATCCTGCTTTTGATGGGTTTGGGCGGAAATGCTGATGATACTGCTGCGTACATACCATCACTTCAGGTTGTAGGCGATGTTGAAAATAGTGCAGTTGTGGAATTTACTGATGGTCAGTACACAATCAGTATTGATGGTGGTAAAGAGGAAGCCCTCTTAGCAAAGGATTTCGAAAGTGAGGGCAATTCTTACAAAGGAGTGCTGCTGTCAGAGATTGTGGAGAAGGCATGTCTTTGCACTGAAAAGACTCATATTTTCTTCAGCGGCTATGACGATATGCTTTCATCCATAGATGCTGCGGCTCTCGCAGAAAATTACATACTTTTCACTTCAAATGGCTGGGAGGCTATCAATCTTGATTACCCGCCAAGCTGCAATGTGAAGGGCATGGAATATATTGCTGCTGTAGCAGACAATCCAGAGGATGCAGAAGGTTCTGTAAAAGTGACGGACGATAGTGGGTACGAGCGTGTGCTTTCACCAGGCACATTATTCATCACAGACACTACATATACTAGAAAATATCATGGACAGTCGGAAAAGGGCGGCAAGCAAGTCACTGTTTTTACGACTGACAAATATGTAGAAATAGGCGGAAAACGACTGGCACTGGATGGAAACAGGATTGTCGATCTTGATGAGTCATAGAGGAATCAAGATTAGATCGCGGCTGAATTGAAGATCAGTCTATGATGAATCTCGGATGAATCTGGGACTAAATCGCAGATGAATCGACGGAGAAATATATTCAAAAATAGAGCACGTTTAAATGAATTGAGAAGAAAGATAGCAGGTAAAAATATTGAAGACGAACATATTTTTAACCGGACAAATACAAGTTGGAAAATCAACTCTGATATATAAGCTGCTTGCGAGTGACGAGTTCGCAAATGCAGACATCAGAGGATTTCGCACACTAAATAAAGGAAAAGATGTTTACATAATGGACGCTATGGCCGATGTAGAGGAGTGCACAGAGGAGAATATCTGTGGGGAAAGAATACTCGAGGGGGTCAGCACGATGCCTACTCCGTATCTTGATGTATTTGATAATCTCGGCACAAGTCTATTAGAAGACATTGAAGATGCAGATATTGTGGTGATGGATGAAATAGGATTTCTAGAATCGGAAGCGTACAGATTCCGCGAGAAGATTCTGGAAATTCTTGACAGTGACAAGCCTGTGCTTGGCGTCTTGAAAAAAAAGCCCACCGAATTTCTTGAGTCTGTGAGGAATCGTGATGACGTAGAGGTCATTGAAATTACATCAGAAAATAGAGCTGAGCAGCTAGAATATGTGAAGAAGCTTCCTATATGGGAAAGTGTCATAAGCAAGTCTAAAGAAAAGAAGAACTGTCAAAGAGGTTTTTACGGCAAAGATATTAAGAAAAAAATGGGGGTATGTTTGGCATGAAAGCAATCAGATCAAAAGTGAATCTCAGACTAAAAAGATCACTTATAATGGCTCTTGCAGTGCTGCTGGCGGCAGCGTCCTTTGCTATTTTTCCAGGCTCGGGATACCAGGCTGCAGCAAAATCGACTTCGTCTGATAAGGCGTCCACGCTCTTCTTCTATTCGCTGGACAACAACGGAAAGAGCGTCCTTCTTGACACGATTGACATCGCTGACATAGAAAAGATCAGTCATGGTCAGACTAGCTCAAATGGCAGTGCGGCAGGAAAGAATTATTATTATAGTGCGACAGACAATTACCCTACTACACAATATATGGAAGCTGTCGGCATTACAATTCCAGAGCTCGTAGAATATGTAAAGAAAAATAGCACTGTTTCGGGTGCGAGCAGGATTACCTACAAAGGTGACGATGCCATGAAATTTATGTCTACAGACAGTTATGGAAACTATGCTCATAAGTGGACATATAATGACCTTTATGGAACTGACCGTTATTATTTCGAAGGATTATATGACAAGAGCTATGGTTGGAAGTCAGCTTGGGAGATTTCGGGCGAAGACAACTCAAAGAAGGGGATCACTCTCGATGAGTACAATTCGACATATAAGGCAGAAGACACATACTACAATGACAAGCGTAAGGTTTTTGAGGGCGGCGAAAAGACTGAGGCTATTTTGGCGACAAAGTCTATCTCGGGAAGAACTACAGGAAGCTCGCTGGTTTCTTCTTCAGAGCTGGGAATCTCTGAGGCACTCGATGCAAACGGCGGAAAGGCTGCTGGCTCCCTGGCATCTGCACTAGAATCGAACTCTTATCAGGGGACTACTGCTGACGGATATGCTCTCAGACTTTGCGTCCCTATGACTGAAGCTGACCTGATGGCAGCGCACAGAACTACTTATGACAATTTCAAGTGGATTTACAATGTTCAGCTTGATATGGCGTCTAATGGTGCTCCTTCATCTAAGGGTACTGTAGCTGACACATCTGTTTCATGCTCTCTAAGTGCAGATAAGAAAACTCTAAGCATCACGATGTCATGCCCGACTGAAGGCGCGAAGATTTATTATTCATATTCGGGTTCGCCACAGACTCTCTATAAAGGTGTTGTAACGCTGGATGTGACTGGCAGAGATCTTGATACGGATCCTATTACTATATACACATCTGCTGTCAAGGAAGGATATGATGATGGTGGTGTGAAGTCTGTAAAATATCCGACTTCGGGAGTCAGATTCAAAACTGTTTCGGAAGTTATGACAGGTACAGATCTGGTATTTTCTGCTGATGACTCAGTTTCAAATGCAGAGTGGAACAAGTGGGCGAAAGCTATTACAGGCATAGGCTGCAGAGCTCCAGGCGAGCAGGGAATGCCAAGACTTGACAGTTCCCAATATACTGTAGATATCCAAAATAAGACCATTACTATAGACAAGAGTGCTATTACTAAGAGTGGAAGTTATTCACTTGTGGTATATGCCACAGGATATGCAAACAAGTCACTTTCAACTACAGCTAAGGGCACTGCTCCGCAGCTTTCTGCGGCAGATGTAGAATATGGAAAGGACATAGTGATCACATTTGACGATGTCAATTTCGGCAGTGGCGCATTCGTATATATCGCTCCAGTAGGGTCAGATGAAACTACGCTTATAAGCTCTTCATATGTGGATAAGACATCACAGCCTGGAAAGATTATCGTGAAGGGAAGCTACTGTGAGGCATCAAACTCCAGATTGACAATTCCTGGAAGATATATCCTGGAAGTTAAAAACAGCAGCTATTCTCCGTCTACTCAACAAATAGAGCTGACAGTAAATCAACCGACAGAAGAGCCAGATAATCAAGGCGATGGCGTTGCACCAGTATTTGATGATGTTGCAGAAAATAGCTGGTATCATGATGCAGTTGCATTCGTTACGGGAAATGGATATTTCAATGGAACTTCGACTTATCCGAGGATGTTATTCTCCCCAGACAGCGGCATGACAAGAGGCATGTTCGTAACGGTTCTCGGAAGACTTGCTGGCATAGACCAGAGCTCTTATGCGGGGCAGAGAAGCTTTTCTGACGTGAATCCAGATATGTATTATGGTCCTTACGTAAAGTGGGCTTCAGAAAATGGCATCGTTTCTGGGACAGGGAATCAATGCTTCTCACCGGAAAAACAGATTACCAGAGAACAGATGGCGTCCATTATGCACAAGTATGTGACATATAAGGGCATAAGCACGACTTCCGGGCAGACTAAGTTCAATACATTCGCAGACAAGGATTCTGTATCTTCATGGGCTAAAGGTGCTATGGTCTGGGCGACAGAAAACGGAATCATCAACGGCTCAGATGGCAGACTAAATCCTGCCGGGACAGCTACAAGAGCTCAGGTGGCACAGATCATAAAGAATTTCTCGGAAAAATATAAGTAATGCAGCTTGGCGGAGAAATTGCCAACGTGCGAGTGCTTGGCGGTGGGCATGCCAACGAGTAAGTTCTTGGCGGAGAAAATGCCAACGTGCAAGTGATTAGCACTGTGTGAGAATTTTAAAATGCATAAAATCAAACGCAATGTGTACATAAAAAGATATAGTAAGTTAATGCAAGAAAGTTAGGAATGTGATGAAAGGAAAAGAGATGAAGAAGAAAATTATTTCGTTGATTCTGACGGTTTCAATGGCTGCAGGTCTCATGGCATTTTCGGCTGTAGGTGTATCTGCAAAGTCAAATGCAGGGAATCAGACGGTAGGAACAGTTCTTACTTATGTGAAGAACTCTGCAGGCCAGGACGTGCTTATGTCGCATATTACAGTCGATCAGATGGTTTCAGATCTCAAGGCTGGAAAAATCGACAATACAGTTCACAATTACTCACTGCTCGACAAGTATGTAACTACGGTGCACCAGGAAGCAAAGGGATTTACTGTGGCTGATTTTATCGATTATTCACAGAGTAAATCTGAAAGCTCAGACGTGAAAAATTTGAAGCTGACATTTGCTGGCAAGGACAAAATCGCCTTCTGGGAGCTTGACCAGACAGGATATGATGACAAGGACACTTACAGCTACAACGACCTTTACGGCGTAAAGAGATACAATTTTCCTAAGCTTTACGAATATTGGAATTACAAGACTCAGGATTATTATGATCCTTATGGAGTTTTGACAAGTAATCAGAGTATAAAGGACTACATTTTCAATACAGGAGAAGAGGAACAGGTTATTCTCTCTGTTCAGGCTTATTCTGACAGATATATGGCTACAGATAAGTATGAAGATGGCGACGCAAATATGGAAAATTATTACACTTCCAGAAACCTTCTTGACTCTCAGCGTACGCTCAGAGTTATGAAGCCTATGACAAAGGATGATCTTTACAGTAAGAATGCCACTGTTTCAGATTCTCGTTATTGGGTTGCAAGGCTTGTTCTCGACATGCAGGATGATCCTGTGATCGAAGCGAAGGGAAAGGTCGCTGCTCCTAAGGCAACTATGACAGAGGATGAAAATTATTATTATATCCGCTTTACTTGTGAGACTGATGGTGCGACTATCCTGTACAACCACAATGCTCTCTCTCCAGACTACAGTCCATCTGCCGAATATACAGGCGAAGCCTTCAAGGTTTCTAAGGAAGATTTCCCTGATGGCACAGTGACTATGACATGTCAGGCCGTAAAGGATGGCTGGACAGATGCTGGCGTTGTGACTTATAAGCTCGAGCCGACAGGAAAGGAAGAGACAAAGACAGTAGTGATTCCTTCACCGCTTTCGCCAAATCCATTTGTTGATGTGCCTGCAGGTCAGTGGTATGAAAGAAATGTTCTCGTAGCAGCAGCTATGGGACTCGTAAATGGTACCACAGCTACCACGTTCTCGCCTTATAATAATCTGACTTATTCTCAGGCTGTCAAGCTTGCGGCATGTATGCACCAGTATTATACAGATGGTAAGGTTACTCTCACAAATAGTCAGACAGGAATGTGGTATGATTCATATTATGATTACTGCCTGCAAAATGGCATATTGAGCGCATCAAATGACACGTCTGCACCTGGTTATGGCACATATTATGCATATGCAGCGAGAAATATTTCGAGGGCTGCTTACGTACAGCTCTTTGCAAATTCGCTTCCTTCAGAGGCATTTGAAGCAAAAAATAATATTCCAGATGGCTCCATTCCAGATGTAAGCACCTCGGGAGACTATGATGCGTCGAGCATCTATACATTCTACCGTGCGGGCATTTGCAACGGAAGTGATGATTATGGAACATTCAATCCATACAATGATATCAAGCGCAGTGAAGTTGCAGCTATCGTTGTGAGAATGATGGACAAGACTCAGAGAGTAGGCGCACCTGCACAGCTGGCTCAGTAAGATGATAAGTAAACTGCTGGCGCAGCAAGATGAAGATTCAGCAAGCTAAGGATTACATAAGCTGTTGGCGCAGCAAGATGAAGATTCAGCAAGCTGAGGATTTAGAGAGTCAAAGATTCGCCCAAATAAGGCCCCATGCAGCTGTATGGGCGATAAGAATAGAACAAAATTGCACCCCACCATAAGTCTGGTGGGGTGCAATTTTGTTTTGCTGGCGGCATGCGGATTAAGCATGCCGCATCTCCGGATATATATCCAGGGTATGGAGAAATGCGGCAGACAAAACAGCCGCACAGACTGTATCACAAAGTGCTGCATCAGATGCAAGAACGGGATGATGTCTGTTAATCAGAATATTCAGCAGTCAGTGCAGTAAAAGTGAACTAGCGCAGCATACATGTCAAAAGCCGGTGGGACGGCTTTTTGCGCTTAAGTACAAGTTTTAAAGGTCTTTGTGAGATAGTCTTTAATAGTCGTACCATTTGATGCAAAAATAAAAACATCGAAAATGTACGGTAAACCGCAAGTAGCCACTCTATCAAAAGTAGAATGGACTAAATGCAATTCGCATCATTATTTTAAATATTGTTTTGGTATTTGTCAATAGCGCTTGTGGAATTGCATCACAGATCATTTCCTAAACAGCGAGATTGCATCGCGCAGTGATTTTACTGGGATTATATGAGCCTTGTTCAGCACTTCCGCAAGACTAGAGCCTGAGGCTGATGATTTCTGTGAATTTTGCTGCATTGCTTGTAGGCGCACGGCATTTTTTTCAGGCAATATGACGGTGTCAAAGCCCATTCGTATAGCTTCCTTTATAATCTTGTCAGCATGGCTGACAGAGCGAAGGTCTCCTGTGAGACTTATTTCACCAAGGAAGAGTGTTTTTGAAGGGAGCGGAATACGTCGATATGATGAGTAAACTGCCATCGCAGCAGCTAAGTCCGAGGATGTACCCTCTGGGCGCAATCCACCTGCTATATTTATGTAAACATCACAGTTTCCTAAAGAAATGCCTGCTCGGCGCTCAAGAACTGCTAGTATCATATTTAATCGATTCACGTCTATACCGATTGACGTGCGCCTGGGAAATCCAGCATTTGTCGGTGCTGTAAGAGCTTGAATCTCAAGGATTATAGGGCGTGAGCCTTCATAAAATGATGTAGCTGCAGATCCTTCGGTGGAATCTGACATTTCCTGGATAAGCGTCTCTGAGAGGTTTGGGACGTCAAAGAGTCCGCCGCTTCTCATCTCGAATGCTCCGATTTCATTTGTTGTACCGAATCTGTTTTTTAATGATCGAAGAATCCGAAGATCACTGCTGCGCTCGCCAGTGAAATAGAGCACAGTATCTACTAAATGCTCCACGATCTTTGGTCCTGCAAGATCACCTGATTTGGTGACATGTGCGACTATGAGAATAGGAATTTCACTCCCTTTTCCTATGCGCATGAGTTCATTTCCGCAGATTCTGACCTGCGAAACTGTGCCAGGAGATGAGTCGGCATCTACTGAGTACATAGTTTGAATTGAATCTATGATCAGGAATGCCGGGTCGATTGCTTCTTTTTGTGCAGAAATATTTTCCATATTCGTTTCGGAAAGAATATATAGAGAATCAGGTATAGTATCGCAGATGCGGTCTGCACGCATTTTTATCTGTTCTTCTGATTCTTCGCCGCTCACATAAAGCACTCTGCCGTATTTTTCAGCAATTTTTGCGGCGGCTTGAAGTATAAGAGTAGACTTTCCAATTCCGGGCTCGCCTGAAATCAGTGTCAGCGAGCCCCTTACGAGCCCGCCGCCAAGAACCCTGTTAAACTCGGAAATCCCCGTATCAAGGCGATCAGATTCGCCAGAAGGAACCATAGATAGCTTGAGCGGTCTGCCCACAATTCCAGAAAACAGCGGCGTTCTCACGAAATCCTGCGCCCCAGCGGCACGTGTGCTTTCCTCCGCGCCACTTGCGCCGCTTGCGCCACTTCCGTCACTTGCACCGCCATTGCCGGCCAGTGATCCAGTGCCATTTATGCCACCTCCGCCGCCAGTGCCATTTATGCCACCTCCGCCGCTAGTGCCGGCCACCCCTCTTCTGGAGCTGGAATTTGTGCTTGCGCTGGGGCCTTTAGAAGCTGCTGCAGCTCGTGGCGAGCCCGTGCGGCGCCTTTTATCTACAGTGTCTGAAACAGGAAGAACCTTCATCTCGACAATAGTGTTCCACGCGCCGCAGATACATTGCCCCGACCATTTCGGACTCTCATTTCCACATTCCGTACACATAAAAACAGTTTGAACCTTTTTTGCCATAAACAAAAACCTCAATTCCAATACCACACAGACAGTATCGCACAGAAACTACCATACAGAAACCACCATACAGAAACTACCATACAGAAACCACCATACAGAAACCACCATACAAACGCTGTCACACAATGTGTAAATCGTCAAAACTCTAATCATCAAAACCATCATTGACAGACCAGCCATCGTCCTGCGCCTGTTCCTCAACAGAATCATCTTCCCGCTCCAATGTGCCTTTTCGCAGTTCAAACCAAAATGTACTGCCGTCACCTTCTTCACTTTCCACACCGTAGCGTGCTTCATGGAGGACAAATATCTGCTTTACAATTGAAAGTCCGAGACCGGAGCCCTTTGTAGTTCTGCTGTGATTGCTGCTCGATTGGTAATATCTATCCCAGATAGATTCCAAATCCTCGCGGCTGATTCCCTGACCATGGTCTACGACCTCACAGCGCACGCAGTCAGGCAGCTCCTTCAACTTGATGCATACATATTTATCATCAGAAGAATATCTTATGGCATTTCCGACAAGATTTGCAAATACCTGGTGAATCTTTTTCCTGTCAGCAAAGACGACAGTGCAGCCATCTGACTCGATATTTAAGTTGAAATTCCCTTGCTCGACATGCAGAGAAAAGCTATCTAGGACACTCTGAGCAATTGTGATCACATCAAAATTCTCACAGCAGAGCGCATCGACACCAGCCTGCATCTTTGAGAGTGCAGTCAAGTCATTTACAAGCAGATTCAGCCGATCGGCTTCATTAATAATAACTTGCAGATGACGCTCTCGTTTTTCAGGATTGTCTCCAGAAATGTCACGAATCATTTCCGCATAAGATTTTACCATCGTGAGTGGAGTCTTCAAATCGTGAGAAACATTTGCTACAAGATCTTTCTGAAGCTTGTCCGATTTTGAAAGCTCAGAAGCCGCATAATTCAGTGTAGCTGCAAGTTCCTCCGTTTCGGCATATCCGCGTCCTTCAAAGTGAGTATCATAACGCCCTTCGGCAAGTTTGGCAGCAGATAATGTAATACTATAAAGAGGCCTTGCCAGCCTTCTGGATATGAAAATAGACATAATCAATCCAATGACAATGGATAGTATAGTAATCTGAACAAGAATCTTTGCCAGAATACTAATAGTAGTTCCCACTGGAGTCAGCGGGGAGTATATAATCAGGTAAACATTGTCATCATCACTGTCCGCGCTCCCCTCACTCAGAAGAGATGCATAAATCATCGCTTCAGTATTTCCAGGACTTATGACCTGTTTCGTAACAACATGATCTACGTCACCCTCAAGCTGAGCCTTGAGCCCAAAAGTGTTGTAACGCTCGGCAAAATGAAGCATTTTGTCCGATGGTGACACACGCTCTGTAGAATAAAGGATTTTAGACGAAGAATAAGCATTTCCAGTCTCAATCTGTATGTACATATCAGATTTGACTGTGAGCTGGGATATAATATCGTAAAGTGACTCATCCTCAACATTTTCTTCGATCGTCTCAGCTACATTATAAAGCTCGTGAGTTTTCAGAATCTGGTAGAATGTCTGCAAGAATATAATCTGCAGGAGCCATAGGGTGATCATAATAATAATCGTAAAAACTGCAAAATATGAGAAAATACGAAAATATATCGTCTTGCTTCCTTTTGAGCCGCCAGCCGCATATTCGCCAGGGACAAAAGCCTCGTCCTCGTCGTCACGATGACTTTTCACTCGGGCAAAATTTCTAAATGCACCAGCGTCATACTTGAGGTTGCGTTTGCGCTTATGGTTGAATTTATGCTTGAAATCATGTTTGAAATTATGCTTAAAATTGCGCTTCGTGCTGCGCTCAAAACTATGCTTCAAATTTATATCCGACCCCTCTGAGTGTAACTATCATATTCCTGTATGGACCAAGATTATTTCTGAGATTCTTGATATGAGTGTCAATAGTTCTATCATCGCCGAAGAAATCATAACCCCAGACATCCTGGAGAAGCTTATCTCTTGACAGAGCGATATTCTTATTCTTCACAAGATAGAAGAGAAGATCGTATTCCTTCGGGGTAAGATCAATCTTCTGCCCGTCAATAGAGACACTGCGTCCGATAGCGTCGATGATAAGTCCGTCAAACTTATGGATATCGGGAGTATTTTCAGAGCTTGCAGCCTTTGCCCTGTTGAGAACAGCATTTACTCTAGCCATAAGCTCCTTAGGGCTGAAAGGTTTTGTGACATAATCATCAATTCCAAGCTCAAAACCAAACAGCTTGTCATATTCTTCACTGCGTGCCGACATCATAATAACAGGGATATTCTTGTGCTTTTTTATCTCCTTGCATGCCGAAAAGCCATCAAGCTTAGGCATCATAATGTCCATAATAATCAGGTCAAAATCTTCATTCTTGCACATATTGACAGCTTCCATGCCGTCAGCTGCCTCCTTGATTTCGTGATCATTAATTTCAGCATATTCGCGAACAACCTCGCGGATGTTAGCTTCGTCGTCAACTATTAATAGCTTAGCCATGTAAACCCTCCTATTATAAATATTTAAAAGTAATGTCAAAAAACAATTACTAAAAGTAATGACAGATAATATAAGATAGATAACGCATAGTATCAGCCTCGCTTCCCTACATTGGGAAATGCCGCCGCACGCACGCTGCCAGCCTTATCGCGAAATGCCGCCGTCGCACACGCACGCTGCCAGCCTTATCGCGAAATGCCGCCGCACACACGCTGCCAGCCTTATCG
>CAVJDC010000012.1:0-26188 GCA_963648085.1 Anaerovoracaceae bacterium | reverse complement strand
TATTACAAAAATCCGAATCCGAAGAAAAACGTAACGCTTGTCAAGAACTTTCCGTTTTATACAATGGATGTACCGCTGATTTCAGAATAGGCGTACCGTTCGCGCAGAATTTGCACCGTAGAGGCCAGACCAGTGCTGTCAGCTCAAGCCATGTTGAGACGGTAGTTCTTTTGTCCAAACTCCACGAAGCGAAGTATCATGTGAATGTGACTGTGGATGTGGATGAACTGGATGTCACGTCGGCGGAAAGTAAAGCAGCCGCAATGCCCGAAGGAGAAGGAAGAGGCGATGCAAGTGACAAAAGATAAGTAGCAGGAAAATATAACAAAAAACCACCTCGCTTCGGCGGGGTGTTTTTATACAAATATATTGACATGGTGTCAGAATGATGTTATATTGTTCTTAAATTGACACAGTGTCAGAAAGGAGGATTCTATGAAGAAAGCAATAGGTTTCATTTGTTTAGTGACTTGTATTGGATTTATGCTTAGTGCTTGCTCCTTAACCTACTCTCAAAATGAGACCTCAGGTGAGCAAAATGACGAATCGCAAATTAGCACTGTAGCTGCAGATGAATCAGAAAAGGAGCAGCAGGAAGAAACAGAAATTGAAACACAGGGAAACACTAAATCGACTTAAGGAGGAACGAAAATGAAGAAAAATATTGGAGCACAGTTAGCGCTTTATCCATGTCCAGTAATAGTGGTAGGCGCAATGGTAGAGGGAAAACCTACTTGGACGCTGGTGGCACACGCAGGAACCGTAGCACATAGCCATCTCATGGTATCGCTGGTGCATGCACATTATATCAATCAGGGTATTTTGAAGAATAAGAAGCTTTCCATCAACATTGTAGATGAAAGCTGGCTAAAGGCAGCCGATCGTATGGGTGTTATCAGCGGAAACAAGGAAGATAAATCAAATACTTTTTCCTACACAATGGGCGAGAATGGAGCACCTCTTATTGATGATGCGAAAATCTCTATCGAGTGTGAGATGGACGGAAACTACGAGCTTGAAAATTTCGATAACTTCATCTGTAAGATTCTTGCAACGTATGCTGATGAATCTGTTTTGAATGATGCAGACAAGATTGATTATCATGTATTTAAACCGGTGCTGTTTGAATTCCCGACATATGAATATTTCAAGGTTGGTGAAAAAATCGGAGACTGCGCAAAGATGAACTGACATATAGATGTCATCTGCGCTATAATGACATTATGTCAGACTATGGGAGGCGAAAATTATGCCAGCAGGATCACCTGAGCGTACAAATGCGAGAAAAGAAGAGATTATAAATGCCTGTGAAAAGCTATATCAGTCCATGAGTTTCAAGGAAATCACATTAAAGGAGATTGGAAAGGAAACCACTTTTTCAAGGACATCTATCTATAATTATTTTCAGACCAAAGAAGAGATTTTTCTAGCTTTGCTGAAAAGAGAATATGATATCTGGGTGAAAGATTTAATTAAAATCACTGAAACGCATGATGAGATGAGTGATGATGAGATTGCGGCTGCATTGGCAAGGACGCTTAATGAGCGTGCACAATTACTTAAGATCATGTCTATGAATCACTATGATCTTGAGGAAAACAGCAGAATGGAATCATTGGTTGAATTTAAGGTTTCTTACGGCAATGCCTTAAGACAGGTAATGACCATGCTTACCAAGTTTAGACCGGATATGGAAGTGGAAAGACGTCAGAATTTTGTTTATACATTCTTTCCTTTTATGTTTGGAATATATCCGTATACAGTTGTTACAGAAAAACAGAAAGAGGCTATGTCTCAGGCAGGAGTTGACTATACCTACAGTTCTTTATATGACCTTACCTATAATGCGGTGAAGGGTTTGTTGGCAAATTAGAAAGTGAGGATAATGAAAATGGAAAAAATATTAGTGGCATTTTTTAGTGCAAGTGGTACAACGGCAAAAGCTGCCAAAGGCAATCGGCATCCTGCAGATAATATGCTGCAGGATGTATACATATATCAGGAGGCTTCATTCATGGTGAGTGAAGTCTCTTTTATTTTGCACTGTATAATGGAAAAAGTTTTGGTTGGACAGCAGTTGGAATAATGATAAAATTTTGTTGGGACAATAGTGAACACATGTGTTCACATTTCATAACTAAGAAGTAATGGATGGGAGAGGTGCTTATGGCAGATAAAATTGGAACCGATGAATATGGGGAAATACTCGGCTTTGAAGTCTACAAAAAAGATAATCATTCCAGAGGCGTGTCCCCAAGCACCTTCTACACAAAAAACTAAATCGTGAATCATTTCTTTAAAGGGATTACTTTAATCTGTAATAACAGGTACTTTTACCTTTGCCTTCTTTTTTGATTTCACCAAGAGAGATTAAATCTCTAAATGCTTTTTCTATCGTGCTATCCTTAAGTGTAGGACACAATTCTCTAATGTCCTGTTTGTTGAAACGACCTATTTTGTTCATGCTTGCCCGTCTGACCATCTCAAGAGCAGGAAGCTTGGTTTCAACGAGAGAAAAGCGATCCTCAAAATCTTTGTAGGCTGCAAGAATAATTCCGAGCAAATATTTGATAAAAGGAATTACATCTTCAGTACCCTCGTGCCATCCGTGCTGTGCCCGGGAAAGCGCATTGTAATACAGATCCTTATTTTTAGCAATTTCCCGCTCATCACAATTTTTGGGCGTTGTCTTTTCCTCTACAAGCTGTTTGATTCGAGTGCTTGTAGTGACAATTCCTTCAATGGCATTAGATGCCTCGGTGCTTTGTATCTTAGCTATTTCTACAAGTTTCCCCAGTTCTTGTGGTTTCTGTTTAAGGTACAGCTCTTGCTTTCCTGCTTCTTTATATATACTTACCTATGACAACATTACCGTTCAGCTCTCAAAGAAAAATACCCGTTTTCAATATAAGCTGATAAAGAAGGGTGGCATGGCAGAAAACTATGTCAATGTTCAGCTCTCTATCAATGGATACAAGACCTGCTATTGGGAGTCAAAGCGTGGTGCAGAAATTGATTTTGTCATTCAGCATAACGGTCAGCTTATCCCGATTGAGGTAAAATTCGCCGATAATACCAGAGCAAAGAGTTTAAAGGTCTATATGGACACTTACAAGCCTGCTTATGCTATCAAGCTTTCTGCAAAAAACTTCGGTTACGAGGACAACAAATGAACCCCGTCCGTCTGACAGTGGACAGGTGACATTTATTGTCTGATCGTAGTCTTTTTAAAATTCTTAACTTTGACGTTTTAGCAAAAAAATAAACGAAAAGTCAAGAATAATTTTCCCATTGACATTGTCATTTAAAGGTGGTATATTTAGTCACAAGTTAAGAAAGACAAACCGTTGAAGCGGAGATAACGGCAATGATGCCTTTACAGAGAGCCTGCGATGCTGAGAATCAGGTAAGAAACAAGTTGTCAAATGGACCGCTGAGGGCGCAGTCAAATGAGATTAGCTTCTCAGAGTATTCTGCGACGTTGAAGGCAGACGTCAATTGCCGGGGATATGTTGGTATCCTGCTAAGTGCACAGGTCATGCTGTGAATCAAGGTGGCACCGCGGATAGTTTTTTATTCGTCCTTGACAGAGAGTATATTTCTGTCAAGGACGTTTTTTATTTGCATAAGAGATTTTGTATTTTGGAGGTGCAGCAAATGAAAATTCTGCCAAATTTATCAGAAGTGAAGAAGATTGCTTCAGAAGCAAAATATAATGTGCTCCCAGTGAGCCTGGAAATGCTTTCCGACTTTACAACGCCCATCGAGACTATGAGAATTCTAAAAAATGTATCGACTCATTGCTATATGCTTGAATCTGCTCAGGCAAATGAGACATGGGGAAGATATACATTTCTGGGATTCGATCCTAAAATGGAGATTACATGCATCGATGGGGAAATGAAGATCGGAAGCCTTAAAGTCAAAACAGAAAATCCGTCGGACTATCTGCGTCAGATACTTTCGGAGTACAAAAGTCCCCATTTTGATTATCTTCCTTCATTTACAGGTGGACTTGTAGGATATTTTTCGTATGATTACCTTGGCTACAGTGAACCTAGCGTAAAATGCGATGTGGAGGACAGTGAAAATTTTAAGGATGTAGACTTGATGCTTTTTGAGAAGGTTATCGCCTTTGATAATCTACAGCAAAAAATCATTCTTATTGTAAATATGCCGCTAGATGATGTGGAAGTCGGATACAATAAAGCAGTTATGGAATTGAGACAGCTTGCAGAGCTGATAAAAAATGGCGAAAAGAGAGTCGAGCCTGGCGGCAGACTTCTTGGCCAGGTTAAACCGCTCTTCGATAAAGAACAGTTTTGTAAAATGGTAGAAAGTGCGAAATATCATATCCGAGAGGGCGATATTTTTCAGATAGTATTGTCTAACCGTCTGTCAGCTCCGTTTGAGGGAAGCTTGCTAAATACCTACCGGGTACTGCGCACTATTAATCCTTCGCCATATATGTTCTATTTTTCGGGAACAGATGTAGAAGTTGCAGGTGCATCGCCCGAGACGTTGGTGAAGCTGGAAAATGGCATTCTCCATACTTTTCCTCTTGCCGGCACCAGGCCGCGAGGGAAGAGTGAGTCGGAAGACAAGGCATTAGAAAAGGAATTGCTATTAGATGAAAAGGAGCTTGCGGAGCACAATATGCTAGTCGATCTTGGCAGAAATGACCTTGGAAAGATCAGCAGATTTGGAACAGTGCAGGTTGAAAAGCTTCATTCTATTGAACGTTTTTCACATGTGATGCACATAGGCTCAACTGTGCGTGGGGAGATAGATGAAAAGTATGATGCATTCGACGCTATTGAAGCGGTATTGCCTGCAGGTACACTTTCTGGTGCTCCAAAGATCAGAGCATGTCAGCTGATTGGGGAGCTTGAAAATAATAAACGCGGCATTTACGGTGGGGCTATCGGATATATTGATTTTACAGGGAATATGGACACCTGCATAGCTATCCGCATTGCCTATAAGAAGAATGGCAAAGTATTTGTTAGAAGCGGCGCTGGCATCGTTGCGGATTCGGTACCAGAAAAGGAATACGAGGAATGCCTGAATAAAGCAAAATCTTCGCTAAAAGCTTTGGAGCTTGCCCAGGAGGAGGAATTATGATCTTACTCATTGATAATTATGACAGTTTTTCTTACAATCTTTTCCAACTTGTTGGCGAGATAGAGCCAGATATAAAGATTATACGTAATGACGAGATGACTGTGGACGAAATCAAAGCATTGAATCCTAGCCGCATAATCCTTTCCCCCGGACCTGGCAGACCTGAGGACGCAGGTGTGACAATGGAAGCAGTAAAAATCCTAGGTAAGGATATACCTATTTTGGGCGTTTGCCTCGGTCATCAGGCAATAAGTGCAGTATTTGGTGCAGATATAACTTATGCAAGAAAACTAATGCATGGCAAACAATCGAGTGTCAAATTTGACACTACGTGTCCATTATTTGCGGGATGCCCCGAAATCGCTCCTGTCGCGCGATACCATTCGCTTGCTGCAGATGCTGATACTATACCTGAATGTCTGAAAGTCACAGCACTTACAAATGATGGTGAAGTAATGGCAGTGCAGCACAAGGAATATCATATATATGGGGTTCAATTTCATCCCGAATCCATTATGACACCAGACGGAAAACGGATGCTTAAGAATTTTATAACAGATACTTATTAATTTTATAACAGATACTTAAGAATTTCGCAGGGGATACCTAAGAATTTTGAAGGGGATACCTAAGAATTTTACAAGGGATACTTAAGAATTTTGCAGGGGATACCTAAGAATTTTATAAAGGAGACAAAGAATATGATTAAAGAAGCTATCGTGAAGATTGTAAACAAAGAAGACCTTACTTATGATGAAGCATATACTGTAATGAATGAAATTATGAGTGGTGAGACGACAGCCACGCAAAATGCAGCTTTTCTCGCTGCTCTGTCTACAAAGAGTGCAAGAGCCGAAACTACTGATGAAATAGCTGGCTGTGCGGCTGCTATGAGAGCGCATGCTGTCAGGGTTGAAACGGGACAAGAGCTGCTGGACATCGTCGGAACTGGCGGAGATAATGCTCAAAGCTTCAACATTTCTACTACATCAGCACTTGTTGCTGCTGCCGGTGGAGTAAAAGTAGCAAAGCATGGCAACCGTGCAGCTTCATCGCAGTGCGGGACGGCGGATTGTCTAGAGGCACTCGGTGTAAATATTCAGCAGAGCCCGGAAAAATGCATCGAATTACTAAACGAAGTAGGTATGTGCTTCTTCTTTGCACAGAAATACCATACATCTATGAAATATGTGGGTGCCATCCGCAAAGAGCTGGGATTTCGTACTGTATTTAATATTCTCGGTCCATTGACTAATCCGGGAACACCGACGATGCAGCTTCTTGGCGTATATGACGAATATCTTGTGGAACCATTGGCGCAGGTTCTTATCAGTCTAGGTATAAAGCGCGGTATGGTGGTCTATGGGAAGGATAAGCTTGATGAAATCTCTATGAGCGCACCTACTACAATTTGCGAAATTCGTGACGGATGGTTCAAATCTTCAGTGATTACTCCCGAAGATTTTGGTTTCGAGCGCTGCACAAAGGAGGATCTAAGAGGCGGTATGCCTGAGGAAAATGCCAAGATAACTCGCGACATCCTGAGCGGGGAGAAAGGACACAAAAGGAATGCAGTTCTGATGAATGCTGGTGCCGCATTATATATAGGAGCTAAGGCGGATAGTCTAAAGGACGGAATTAATCTTGCGGCTGAAATAATTGATTCTGGCAAGGCACTTGAAACATTGAATAAACTGATTGAAATAAGCAATCTGCCAGAGTAGGCGGAAGGATAAACGCAGAAGAGAAAAGCAGAAGGAAAAAGGCAAAAGTAGAAAAGCTGAAGGAAAAAGCAGAAGAAAAAAGCAGAAGAAAAAAGCAGAAGAAAAAAGCAGAAGGAAAAGCAAAAGGAAAAAAGCAGAAGGAGAAAAGCAGAAGGAGAAAAAATGAACATATTAGATCAGCTTGCAGACTTTGCACGAAAACGTACAGCTGAAGCGAAAAAAAAGATGCCGCTAGAAGAAATCAAGCGGCAGGCGGCGTCCATGACTAAAGGCAGCTTTGCTTTCGAAAATGCACTAAAAAAACCGGATATTTCTTTTATATGTGAGTGCAAAAAAGCTTCCCCTTCTAAGGGATTGATTGCGCCAGATTTTCCATATCTACAGATTGCGAAGGAATATGAAATGGCAGGGGCAGACTGTATCTCTGTACTGACAGAGCCAAAATGGTTTCTCGGCAGTGACGGATATCTTAGCGAGATCTCAGAGTCTGTTTCCATACCTTGCTTGCGTAAGGATTTCCTTGTGGACGAATATATGATCTATGAGGCAAGGCTGCTAGGAGCTTCGGCAGTGCTGCTGATATGCGCTATACTGAGTGAAGCACAGATAGAAGAATATATACATATTTGTGATAATCTCGGCATATCCGCCTTAGTGGAGGCTCATGATGAGAAGGAGGTTTATACAGCACTTAAAGCCGGAGCACGCATCATAGGAGTAAATAATCGAAATCTCAAGGATTTTTCGGTAGATACTGACAACAGCCGCAGGCTTCGTGAATTGATTCCGCCAGAGATATTGTTTGTTTCGGAAAGTGGTGTGAAAAATGCCGAGGATGTGGCAAAGCTTCGCAAAATCGGTGCTGACGCGGTTTTGATCGGCGAAACGCTGATGAGAGCAGATGATAAAAAGGCAAAGCTCGCGGAATTGCGAGGGGGAATCAGCGAAGCAGATGAAAGAGACGAAGCAGGCAAAACCAGCAAAAGGGGCGAAGTCAGCGAAGCAGGTGAAAACGGCAAAAGGGGCGAAGTCAGCGAAGCAGGTGAAAACGGCAAAAGGGGCGAAGTCAGCGAAGCAGGTGAAAACGGCAAAAGGGGCGAAGTCAGCGAAGCAGGTGAAAACGGCAAAAGGGGCGAAGTCAGCGAAGCAGGTGAAAACGGCAAAAGGGGCGAAGTCAGCGAAGCAGGCGAAAACGGCAAAAGGGGCGAAGTCAGCGAAGCAGGCAAAACCAGCAAAAGGGGCGAAGTCAGCGAAGCAGGTGAAAACAGCGAAAGAGGTGCAAAATGACAAAATGCAAGCTTTGCGGGCTTTCGCGGGCTAGCGATATAGAAGCTGCAAATGAGCTTAAGCCTGAATATATCGGATTTGTATTTGCACCCAAAAGTCGGAGATATGTATCACCACAGACAGCAGGAGAACTGAAAAAGCTGCTTTCTCCCGAAATACATGCGGTCGGTGTATTTGTAAATGAGGATGTGGAAAAAGCAGCGGAACTGCTGCGCAGTGGTATCATTGATATAGCTCAGCTTCACGGTGACGAGAGTGAAGAATATATAAGCCAGCTAAGGAAGCTGACTGACAAGCAGATTATCAAGGCTTTCAAGATAAAAGATGCGAATGACATTTCTGACGCTAAGCTGTGCTCCGCAGACTATATATTGCTGGATTCCGGTGCGGGAACGGGCAAGACATTTGACTGGAAACTTCTCGAGGATATACATAGACCATATTTTCTTGCAGGAGGACTTACTCCAGACAATGCAGCAGATGCAGTAAGGCAGATTCGCCCTTATGCAGTAGACGTCAGCTCAGGCATTGAAAGTGACGGAATTAAAGATAAAAGTAAGATGACAGCGTTTGTCGAGGCTGTCAGAAAGGAAGATAGATTATGACAAATCCAAATGGACGCTTCGGTATTCACGGCGGTCAGTATATCCCAGAAACATTGATGAACGCAGTCATTGAGCTAGAAGAAGCGTATAACAATTACAAAGATGATCCTGATTTTAACAGAGAGCTTACAGAGCTTTTCAATGAATATGCTGGAAGACCATCGAGACTGTATTATGCTGAAAAAATGACAAAAGATCTTGGCGGTGCGAAGATTTATCTCAAGCGTGAAGATTTAAATCATACAGGAGCACATAAGATCAATAACGTACTGGGTCAGGCTCTTCTCGCAAAAAAGATGGGCAAAACACGTTTGATCGCCGAGACAGGCGCAGGCCAGCACGGCGTTGCTGCGGCAACCGCAGCTGCTCTTATGGGTATGGAGTGCGTGGTATTTATGGGGGAGGAGGACACCATTCGCCAAGCACTCAATGTGTATCGCATGAGACTTCTTGGAGCCGAGGTCGTACCTGTTAAGACAGGAACTGCAACTCTTAAAGATGCTGTTTCTGAAGCTATGCGTGAGTGGACTTCCCGCATAAGCGACACTCATTATTGTCTGGGTTCGGTGATGGGGCCTCATCCATTTCCTACTATTGTTCGTGATTTTCAGGCAGTTATCTCAAAGGAGATAAAAGAGCAGATGAAAGAAAAAGAAGGCAGACTGCCTGATGCTGTCATTGCCTGTGTGGGCGGAGGCTCAAATGCTATCGGAAGCTTCTACCATTTTATCGACGATGAAAGCGTAAGACTGATCGGGTGCGAGGCTGCCGGAAGAGGCACAGATACCTTTGAAACAGCTGCAACTATTGCTACAGGGAGACTTGGCATCTTCCATGGAATGAAATCTTATTTCTGCCAGGACAAGTATGGCCAGATTGCTCCAGTTTACTCAATCTCCGCTGGGCTTGATTATCCGGGAGTAGGACCAGAGCATGCATATCTTCATGATATAGGACGTGCAGAATATGTTCCAGTCACAGACGATGAAGCTGTAGATGCTTTTGAATATCTTGCAAGAACTGAAGGTATCATTCCTGCTATCGAATCAGCGCATGCTGTTGCCCATGCAATAAAAATCGCACCGACAATGGAAAAGGATAAGATTATTGTTATAACTATTTCAGGCAGAGGTGATAAGGACTGTGCCGCTATCGCCCGCTACAGAGGGGAGGATATCTATGAGTAATATTCGGAAAGCATTTGAAAATGGCAAGGCATTTATTCCTTTTATCACATGCGGTGATCCAGATCTGGAAACTACTGCCAAAGCAGTACGTGCTGCCGCAGAAAACGGTGCAGACCTTATAGAGCTTGGGATTCCATTTTCCGATCCGACTGCAGAGGGACCTGTCATCCAGGGTGCAAATCTGAGAGCATTAAGTGGCGGTGTCACTACAGATAAAATATTTGATTTTGTAAAGGAGCTTCGTCGTGATGTGAAGCTGCCGATGGTATTTATGACTTATGCCAATGTAGTATTTTCCTACGGAGCAGAAAAGTTTATTTCTGCCTGTCATGACATAGGAATCGACGGGCTTATCCTGCCTGATCTGCCTTTTGAGGAAAAAGAGGAGTTTCAGCCATTATGCAGGCAATATGGAGTGGATCTGATTTCCTTGATTGCACCTACTTCCGAAAATCGAATCGCTATGATTGTCAGGGAAGCAGAAGGCTTTATATATATCGTTTCTAGCCTTGGCGTGACGGGAACACGAAGTGAGATCAAGACAGATCTTGCCTCTATCGTAAAAGTGGTCAGAGAGAATACCGATGTACCTTGTGCAATAGGATTCGGAATCTCCACACCTGAGCAGGCAAAGAAAATGGCGGACATCTCTGATGGTGCGATCGTCGGCTCAGCGATCATCAAGCTGCTTGAAAAATATGGCAAGGAGGCACCGAAATATGTGGGAGAATATGTCAAATCAATGAAAGATGCCATGAGATAAAAGAGATAAAAGAGATAAAAGAGATAAAAGAGATAAAAAGATGCTATTAGAAAAGTAGTGTGCTCTCCTCGATATAAATAGAGGGTTTTCCTAGTGGAAAAGTTTATGGAATGGGAAAACTAGTTGTTCTCGCTGCATGAAAAGGGTATGATCCCGTCTTTGACAGCTGACTGATCTGCTAAAGCGCCAAACCGTTGCTGCGCTGCGGTTTGGCGCTTTGAGTATATTTTTTAAAATGTAGTATTTTTCTTATTATTTTGATGACCTTAAAACCTTTTTTGCATAAATTTAAAAAAAATTTGCAAGTTGTTGCCATGGCAACTTGCAAAGATTAAAGAGTGTGCTATACTTAGTTAGACGTCGCTAACCAAAGCGAATTTTATTTGCGCCTCGGGTTAGCTTTGCATAACCACATGAGATCTCTGAAGAACAACATTTGAGCTTGGTATGTGATGTCAATGACAAATGAATGTAGTGTAAATATGGATGAAAGTAAGGACTACTGAAGTGTTATGAAAGAAATTAAAGATGCAAAATACTGTGCCAAAATGACAGTCATTGTGCTATGTTGGCTGGCACTATGGGAAATTGCTGACAGGATAATCAACAATCGTATTATATTGTCAGGGCCGATACATATTATTGAGGCACTTTGCGAGCAGATACGCCAGCCGGATTTTTGGGTGACTTGCGGGGCTTCATTTGCACGTATTACGATAGGATTCTTGCTGTCATTTACAGCTGGATTTTTGCTGGCGGTGCTCTGTTACCACTTTAAGCTTCTGAGAGATATTATTACGCCGTTGATGGTGACATTGAAAATTGTTCCGATGATATCATTTGTCATCATGCTCCTGATATGGGTGGGAAATCAGGCCTTGACTATATATCTGTCATTTTTGATTGTTCTGCCTCTTATATATACGAATACACTTGAAGGTCTAAATGCGGTAGATCGTGATTTGCTTGAAGCTGCAAAGGAATATGGCTGTTCGCGCTGGTATAGATTCTATTATTTTTATCGTCCGACACTTATGCCTTTTGTGATCAGCGCATGCCGCATCGCTCTTGGAATGAGTTGGAAATCTGGGATTATGGCAGAAGTTATCGGAACACCAAAACCATCTATTGGCCGTGAAATGTACGCCGCAAAGACATATCTGCAAACTGCAAATTTGTTTGCATGGACGATTGTAGTTGTAGTACTCAGCCTTTTATTTGAACGCATTTTTATGATGCTGCTCAATAGATGCAATCCGATCAAGAATGAAGATGTCGAAAAGATTATGATGAAAAACAAAATGGGAGTATAAACTATGCCAATCTCGATAAGAAATATACAGAAAGCCTTTGGAGCAAAGCAGGTGCTGCGAGGTATAGACTATGAACTTGAGGATGATGGGATTTACTGCCTGATGGGACCTTCTGGAATGGGGAAGACTACACTTTTGCGCATATTGATGGATCTTGAAACACCAGATGAGGGCAGCGTGAATGGACTTGACCAAAATGATATCGCAGTTATGTTTCAGGAGAATCGTCTCCTCGAATGGATGGATGCTGTCGACAATGTGGCAGTCATGCGCAAAGGGATTCGCGATAAAAAGTTAAAAAAAGAGATTGAAGAGAATCTCAAAATGATTCTGCCAGCGGACTGCCTGCACCAGCCTGTCACACAGCTTTCAGGCGGAATGAAAAGACGTGTGGCGTTGGCGCGAGCGATGAATTATCCGTCAAAACTGATTATCCTTGACGAGCCATTCACGGGTTTAGATCGCGATACAAAGCTGGAGGTTATCGACTATATTCTCAAAATGCGAAAAGGCCGTATTTTGCTGGTTGCGACACACGGCACAGAGGATGCGGCTATGCTTGGGGCAAAGATTATCCATCTGGAAGAGCTGCTGGGTGTAGATTCACTGAAGCAAGATAAAGACGGCATGGCTAAAAAGGATATTGAAGAAAATGGAACACTGGGAAAAAGTGCAGAGGACAGCATGGCTGGCGAGGATGAAATAATATTCACCTGTGAAGAGGTCATGCGGAATATGAATATCTTTTACGGTATTCCGCCGGAAAGATATCCGGAGATTGTCCAAAAGCTCGGCGGCTTTGAAAAGGAATATAAGACAAATGAAATAGTATGGAAGCAAGGGGAGGGACACAGCTGCATAGGAGTTATATTGCAAGGGGAAATCCAGGCTGCCGAAATGAGCGGCAAGGAGCCACAGATTATCCAGCAATTTCATGCGGGAGACTGCTTCGGTGAAGCTGTAGCATTTGGTGAACAGAAAAGCTGGGTAGAGATCCGTACTACAAAGCCGACAATTATTCTTTACCTGTCAGTGGATGGACTGATGAATGATTTGACGGATCATGACTTCACTCTTATGAAAACAAATCTGGTACGAGAAATGTCAAATAAATTGGCAATCTTAAATTTAAAGAATCAAATTCTTGCTGAACCAAGATTGCGCAAGCGTATTCTGATGTATCTGAATATTCTTCCGACGAATAAGAAGGGCTGGAAGAATGTGCCGTTTACACAAAAGGATCTAGCACAATATCTGAATGCAAACCGTTCGGCACTTAGTCGTGAGCTGGCTCGCATGCGTGATGAGGGGTTGTTAGAAACAAATGGACGCAGAGTTAAGGTACTGATAAATGACGAGGAATTGATGTCAATAATGGATTAAGTGCAGCCACAAGGGGGCGTGATTTGTGGAAAGAGAGTTTTTTCTGTCACTTGTGGTTAGAGAGTTCTAACTAAAAAATAAGACTCCATCGTGCAGATACAGTACGTATGGCTGCCAGGACACTGCTGCCAGGACACTGCTTGGCAGGTGATTAATATAAAACGATATAGGTGATTGACACGATTTTAATGAAGGGAAAAGATGACATTATGATTGAAATTAAGTGGGTTCGAGCTGGACCCTGAAAATTGAATGCTGTCATGAAAGAATATCTGACATGGCAAATTAAGAAAAACGAAGTTGCAAAAATTCGGAGAAATAATAATCCAGAAAGGAAAACAAAAGGAGAATTATATGAAAAAAACAAAGCATTGGACGCGGCTTCTTTCCGCGATCATGGCACTGGCTATGATAGTCAGCATGCTTCCAATTACTGCATTTGCGGAAGCAGAAGATGTGGGAAATGCAGAACAGACATATAGTAAAGAGTATAGCAGCAATGATTATGCGAGCAACGATATGCAGGCTATTTCCTTTGAAGTGAATACTACAGATGCGAATGGAGCCAAGCTTGCAGATGGAAAAGGTGAAATTTCTATGGTCAATGCAGCAGGCGAGTTTGTCGACCAGGCATGGACTCGTACAGACCGCTGCAAAGAGTGGACTTCAATCGTAAAAATGCTCAAGGATAAGGGCCTCAATATAGATTCACGTAAGGTCAGCATATTTGATTTGTCCATGACTGATAACGAGGGCAATGCTGTAGAACTCGCGGCTGACAAGACAAATATAACAGTCAATGCCCAATGGTCTGGTTATGCAAATTACAAGGTATATCTCTATGATGGCAAGACATTGACTGAAGAAACTACAGGTACTCATCAAAGCGTGGATTATGGTTCATCTTCGTCAAGTTTAGCGGGAATGTACGTTGGTGAGGATAGCTTTACTATGTCAGTGGGATATAAGGTTGTATTTGCGTCAGAGTTTACAAGCGTGCACGAGGCTCTTGAGCCAGGTGCGTACACTGTAGATGCAGACCTTACAGTACTTGGTAAAAACAACCAGGTACTCAGCGGTATTCAGGTATATCTGAGCAATCCGGACGTTCCGCCGACTTCACCGATGAAGCAGAAGGGATATCTTGTTGTAAAAGAAGATGGTACTATGACTCTCAGTCTTGATGGTTTCAATCATATATTCAGCCAACAGACTATAACGAGCAGCTCGGACGTACAAGTAGATGAACTTCGCTATTTCAATCTCAGAGACTACTATATTGAAAATGCGGGAAGCGAGGAAGAAAAAGAAGCCTTCAAGACAATACCGGAAAAGTGTATAGATGGCATAACAGTTACTCTCAAGAATTATAATGGATATTATTCATTTGGCGACTGCACTCAATTTCCTGTCATTCTGTTTGGATATACCGATATGCTTCTGGATCTGACCGTCGATTTTTCAAGTGCTATAGCAGCATATACGCGTCCTGAAAATCCTGAGGATGAATATACAAAGACGTTTACGGACAGTTCTACAGGAGTAAGTGTAAAGGTGGATACTACTGAGGAGTGGGGAAGTAAGCTTGCTGATGCCTCTATGGAGATAAAATATCTCAAAAAGGGCGATGATGGTTATGATGATGCCAGATTCCAGATAGAACGTCTGTGCGTCAGAGATGATGCAAAGATTTTAGGTTTTACACTTAAGGACAAGAATGGCAATGAACTGCAAGTCGATGGCAACAGCCAGGCTACTGTAAGCGGTATGGATGTCAGTGGCATGCAAAATCCTTATGTATGGCAGCTTTATGGAGATATATCGAGGACAAAGACAATCTCACTCGAGACGGCAAATGATAAAGCGTCATTTACTATAAGAAATCTCAATACTATCGTTTTGGTTGACAAATATGTAAAAGCTGAAGACTACTATGTATACGGCGGAACTCTTCCGTTTACGTGGGTCCGCTGCGAGAGCAAGGACGGCACATACAGTCTTACAGATTATATTGTCGAAGCACAGACATCTGTCGACGCAGAGTATGGACAGACAGTTTCGGCACAATATCTGGGCAACTCAGTTTATTCGGGTTCTATGCGCAAGACTTCAAGCGGCAACGGCGAAGAGTATTATGCAAAGCTCAGTGATGAAGCTGTATATGCACAAAGACATACCAAGGTGGAAGTTCAGCTCCCATATGATAAAAGCAAGCCATACTACTATTTTGTAATGTCAGACGGCACAAGGACATATGTGCGTCAGCTGACCGACACGACAATCAATAATGGCAGTGTTTACTTTGACATAATAAACAGCATTGGTATGTCTGACAGTTATGCTGCTTTCAGCAAAGACGATGGTTCTCTGTTTAGTAGGGATTTCTCCAATACTATGCTGCAGGCTCTTGCAAATGCTTATGATGGCGCTACAGCAAGCTCGGATAAGCCTGTAGCGTATATTCTGAACAGCGATAAGCTCTATGCAGGTCAGCCTTACATAAGAGGAACAAGCGTAGACAGAACATACAATGGAAAATCGCAAACTATGCAGAACCTTGTATACAATGACACAGCAGTCCTCGAAAATGCTGAAGCAGTAGATGCAGGAGAGTATATAATGACTGCAAAACCGGCGGAGGGTCGTACTTGGCTTGATGGAACAACTAATCCTATCGAGTATAAGTGGAATATTAATCCTGCAAATTTGTCTGTGTATTACCGCGGTGAGGCTATACATGAGGGCGAACATCCAAAGCTGGCTTTGGAAATAATCGGATGGGTAAATGGAGAAAATGCAGAGACTGCAAAAGATTTTGTGTCACCTACAATTACACTGCCAGAAAAGCTCGAGGCGGGTCAGAGCTATACGCTCAAGCCAGAGGGCGGAAGTGCAGCTAATTATGAAATAAGAATACCAAAGACGAATACTGACGGGATGCTTACAGTGCTTGACAGCACTAAAAAGATAATAGATAAGCCTACGGCAGCAGCGGAAGTACTTCTTGCCGACGGCAATGAGGTTGTAGGTGTAGCTGAAGGAGAAGGATATGCACTGACAGGGGATTGGAAAGCAACTGAAGGAGGCAAAGAATATACTGCAACAGCGACTCTAAGCGAAGGATATTACTGGTCAGACGGCACAAATGCTCCAACAGAAGTGGAGTGGACATTATATAAATCTGTCGAAAAGCCAGTCTTTGCGAAGACCAAACTGCCGCAGACAGGGAAATGGATAAACATAATCGTTGAAAACGGATATTCAAATTCTGTATCTTCTAATTCTGCAAGAGACTGGAGTATTAGCGGCTCCTCAGGATCAAATTACAGAGCTGCGGTATGCGGTGATTACACATCGAGAGTGAGGCTGAAGTCTTGTCGTGCATGGTCAGATAAGACACTTGATGATTTTTATTTTGATTGGTCTATCATACCAAATGAGAGCGGCAGCACAGGTGACAATACAGGAGACAACACAGGTGGGAATTCTGGCAGCTCAGGAGACAGTACTGATGCAGACGTAAAGACAGAAAAGACTGTAGCGAACATCTTTGTTCCTGGAGAATTAAATAAACAGCTGCCAGGAGTTACGGCTTATCTGACAAATCCAGACAATCCTGTAGGAACTGCATCAAGCAATATTCCTGATGGCTGGACATTTAAGTCAATAGCTCCTACATCACCTATGAACGTAAATAATGCTGTTCTCAAAACTGATAAAAATGGCAAAAAAACGCTGACAGTTCAAATATGCAATCCGGTATTTACGTTGCAGAGTATAAAGGGCACAAGTACAAATGGCGGAGCTAAGGTTCTCGACGTAAAGACTGAAAAGGGTGATTATGCTGAAAAGAGCAGCAGAATAACAGAAGTTACATTTGAAATACTCAAGGATGCGGATTCCTACGTATTTGAAAATTGTGTAGAATATCCTACATTACTTAAAAATGAATGGACAGTTCCTTTGACACTTGTTGTAGGAAATACAGAAGAGCTTCCTGATGTAGATGGCGGCAAGGTAGATACGGGGAAAAAGGACGATACAAATACAGACACTGATGCTGAGAATAAATTCACAGACGTAGCCGAGGGTGCTTACTACAAGACTGCTGTTGATTGGGCAGTCAAGAATGGTGTGACGTCTGGAGTTTCAGAGACTCTCTTTGCACCGGAAAAAACATGTACACGCGCTCAGGTCGTAACCTTCCTGTGGCGTGCGGCTGGTTCACCAGAACCAACTATAACGGAAAACCCATTTAATGATGTCAAGAGCGGTACTTATTACTACAAGGCTGTTCTTTGGGCAGTGGAAAAGGGCATTACATCAGGAACTGCAGCTGACACATTCTCTCCTGAGAATACGGTCAGCCGTGGTCAGGTAGTGACATTCCAATATCGTATGGCTGGTGCAGCTAAGGTTGACGGCACAAATACATTCACCGATGTTTCGGCTGAAAGCTATTATGCTGATGCCGTTCAGTGGGCAGTAGAAAATGGTGTTACAGCTGGCACATCAGCGACAACATTTTCTCCAAATGCTGACTGTACTCGCGGACAGATTGTAACCTTCCTGTACCGCCAGCTCGGCAAATAATGACAAAATGATTTAAGAGAGCTACTGCAGTATTGCAGGCTTTGAAAAATACTGTGCCACCCGTGTGTCCCATGGGTGGCATAGGTACTATAAAAAGAAAGTGAGGCTTTTGATGAAAAAAAGAGTATTTAGCATACTTTTGGCTTGTATGCTGACTGCTTGCACGGCGCATTGCTCACTTGCAGCAGTACAGACAAGTGCTGCTTCTGAGAGCCAAATGTATGCTGCTTCTGAGAGCCAAGTGTATGCTGCTGCTGAGAACCAAGCATATATTGCTTCTGAGAGCCAGACATACACTGTGACCGCAAATCTAATGGTGCCCGGGGAGCTAAATACTCAGCTTCCTGGCGTCACTGCATATATGACAAATGGCAACAATCCACTAGGCGAGGGCGGATATGAAGCTAAGGCTCCGACAGAGCCAGTATCAAACAATGCAACTGTAGTGCAGCATTCTGACGGTACACTTACGCTTACGCTTCCGATTCCGAATCCAGTATTCACCCTGCAGCGCATCAGCGGAAGCTCGAATGCGTCAATTACAGATTCTGTGAGAGATAGTGCCACATATACTTCAACAGATGGCAAGAATGTACGCCAGGGACGCATCACTAAGCTGACGATCAAGCTAAACGATCGTTCCGGTACATATGTATTCAATAATTGCGTCGAATTTCCGACCCTTTTGGGGGTAGACTGGACAGTACCTCTGACGCTCGAAGTAGATCTTAGCAGGGTACCGGCACCTACAAAACAAGCTGAAACCAGCAAGTCAGCTGCTTCGTCACAAAGCGGCACAGCCAAGTCTGACACATCCTCACACAGTGGGTCAGCCAAGCCCGCGATTGCGTCCCAGGGGGCCGCGTCGTCTGCAAGTACAAACAACAGCGCAGCCTCTGTCAACACAGATAAATTGAAAGCAATCATTTCAACTGTAGAAACAGCAGAACAGGAAATTCCTGTTTCTGCCGACGGAAAGGATGTCAGCCCATCTAAAACATGGGTGACGCAGTCAGACATGGACAGTCTAAAAGCCGCCCTCGCAACAGCGAAGGCAGCAGCATCATCAAAGAATCAGAATACCATAGATGCACAGACTGCTGCGCTGACAGCTGCATATCAGACATTTGTTTCTGCACAGCAAAGCGGCAAGGGTGAAGCGACAGATCACCTGGGAAAGACTCTTAAGCCTGGCAAATATACTATCAGTGCAAATATATGGTTCAACAAAGCAGACACTGGTTTGCCGCTAAATCCCCATATCACAAACAGCACATTTCCACCGATGAATCCAGTGGAGGGAAATGCCGAGCTTACTATCGAAGATGATGGGCAAGCGCAGGTTGTTATTCCTATATGCATCAAGGATCGTGTCATGACCGTTCGCCAACTGCATGGGCTTAATCTTCTTGATGTGAAGCAGAATGAAGAGGGAGCTATTACAAGTATTACAGTGAATCTAGGCAATCTGTCTGGTGACAGTACAGTCGTTACTATGCAGGGAGCGGAAATGACTGCTGACATATGGATGGGCGATCTTGCGATGACGATTTCAGGCCTTGAAAAGGAACATACCTGGCCATTTACATTTGAACTGAACCTTTCTGGTGTGGATACTACAGATGGCGGAAAGATGCCGACTGTAGAACTAGAAATGCTGGACTCTTCAGCGGCAGCAGGCGCAATGGCAGCAGCAGGTGTGGACGCTGATGAGTTAGATGACGAAGATGCTCAGGATGATGCCGAAAATCAGTCTGATGTAAGTGCGACCGTTGTAATTCTCATTATCGTCGCAATCATAGCTGTAATTGCTGGAGCTATAATTATTGTGAAGAGAGTGCGTGATAGAAAAGAAGAAAAAGAAAGAAAGGAAAACTATTATGAATATTAAACGTTTTCTTGCTGTATGTACAGCTATCATACTTACTCTTGGGGCTCTGACTGGATGCGGCGGTTCATCTGGCTCATCTGGTACGTCGGACTTTTCATCATCTGACTCATCGAACAGCGGTGATATGAGTGGCAGTGCAGATGCAACAGATGTAAACGTAGGTCTCATCATGGGGCCACCGTCTATGGGCCTTGGATGGATGATTCATGAAAATGAAGAGGGCAGTACATTTAATCATTATAATTTCGAAGTTGCAGGCGTGGATTATTCTGCTGTGTCAGCGTCACTTAATCAGGGAGATTATGATATTGCAACTGTGCCGTCAAATGTAGCAGCCATTCTGTACAACAATCAGGACATGAAGGAAAAAGTAAAGGTTATCAGTATAGGAAATCTTGGATTGCTATATGTGCTGACTACAGATCCAAGTATATCGACTATGGAAGACCTGAAAGGACGCACTGTATATTCTATCGGGGAAGGCGGTCCTCCAGAATATACATTTGAATACTTACTCAAACAATATAATCTTTCAGAGGATGTAAATTTTTCATTCCGTGCTACACCATTTGAAGTTCTCAATCTGCTGCAGGAGGAGCCAAATTCCATCGCTCTTCTGCCGCAGCCTTTTGTAGAGGTTGCCAAAATGCTTGTGCCAGATTTGCGTACAGCAATCAATGTTACAGATGCATGGGATGCTACGAACACAGAGAATGATGCACAATCAGTCACTACTGTCACGGTGGTTCGTACAGCATTTCTTGAGGAACACGAACAAGCTGTAAAAGAATATCTGAAGCTTGCAGGGCAGTCTACCGATTATTGCTTAGAGCACCTGGATGAAGCTGCACAGTGGACTGAGGATTATGAAACATTTCTAAATCCTGAGATTGCAAAAAATGCCATACCGGAGTGCAGTATCGTCACACTTACCGGTCAGGAAATGAAGGAAACTCTGTCTGGGTTCCTTCAGATTATTTGCGATTTCAACCCCGATGCTGTCGGTGGCAGCATGCCGGATGATGAATTTTATTATATGGGATAATTTGGCAAATTGACAAAAGGAGCTACCATGAACAAATTGGGAATCGATCTCGGAACATCTACAGTAAAATTGTTTTTTATCGGCGAGGATACGTTTGACAACACGGATGTGTCAAGGGATGTCGGAGCACTGAACGACACGGATGCGTCAATCGATGATGGAGAATTGAATGGCGCAGAGTCATCAAAGATTTGGTGTGCACCGCATCGCGGCAGAGTGGTACAAACATTGATAGAGGGCTTACGCAGCATGAGTCTGCCGGAGAAAGCTGCTGTTTGCGTGACAGGAGCCAATCGCAATGCGGTACTTGCTCTATGCCCGTATATCAATCAGCTCGAGGATATTCCTGCGATCGTTTCAGGTGTTCGAGCTCTTACACCTGGAGCAGGCAGTGTCATTGAGATTGGGAGTCAAAGCGCGCGCTTTATTACTGAACTAGGCGGCAAAGCACCAAGGTTTTCTGTAAATGAGCATTGTGCAGGTGGTACAGGTTCTTTTTTTGAGGATCAGATGTCGCGTCTAGGCTTTTGTATAGAGGATTATTCCAATCTGGTCGAACAGGCACGTGAGATACCAAATCTTTCTGGTCGTTGTGCGGTATTTGCCAAGACTGATATTATCCATAGGCAGCAGGAAGGCGTGCCAAAGCAGGATATATTGCTGGGACTTTGTTATGCAATGATTCGCAATTATAAAGCGACAATTGTCAAGAACCTGCCGATTGAAAAGCCAATTGCTTTTTGTGGAGGCGTGACCCAAAATAGCGGCGTAATTCGTGCAATCAGGGACATTTTTGGATTGCAGGAGGGCGAACTTATAGTGCCTAAAAATGCACTATTTGCGGCAGCAATAGGTGCGGCAGAAAGTGCGGTGCGTGAGATAAAAATCGATAAGATGCTGTCTGAACTTTTGCGGGATGACGTGCTTCATGCACACGAAAACAGTCTGCCAAGGCTTGCTCTTGCAGAGAAAACAGATCTTTCAGAGCCAGGCTGCAGCGAAATCATGCCCAGAGATGGGGCGTTTATCGGAATAGACATCGGTTCGACGAGTACAGATCTTGTCTTGATGGCACAGGACGGCACTCTTATTGATTTTCAATATCTGCGTACAGCCGGCGATCCAGAAGGTGTGGTGCGTCGCGGACTTGCTCAGATTCAAAGCAAGTATGGTGATTTTATTGTGAGAGGTGTCGGAGTGACTGGATCTGGGCGTGAACGCCTCGGGCGCATGATGGGTGCTGATGCGATTCGCGATGAAATAACTGCACAGGCGCGTGCAGCGACATACTGGGTGCCAGATGCTGACACTGTTTTTGAGATTGGGGGTCAGGACAGCAAATATATATATATCCAAAATGGTGAGGTTGCAGATTTTCAGATGAATAAAATATGTGCTGCAGGCACGGGCTCTTTTGTAGAGGAGCAAGCGGCTCGCATGGGAATTCCTATTGCTGAGTTTGGGCCGTTGGCACTGACCAGCAAATATCCCTGTGACCTCGGTGAGAGGTGTACAGTGTTTATTGAGACGTCTATAGCTCAGGCGGAGGCGCAGGGAGCGTCTCAGGCTGATATAGCGGCGGGTCTGTGCCATTCTATAGTAAAGAACTATCTGCACAAGGTAGTTGGTGGAAAAAGGGTTGGCAGCCACATCGTTTTGCAGGGCGGAGTGGACTATAATCCCGGCATTGTTGCGGCTTTTCAGAGTGCCTATGGTGACAAGGTCAGTGTTTCACCAGTATTTTCGATCTCAGGGGCATTTGGCGCAGCGCTGCTTGCAAAAGAATCTGTTGGCATGGCAAAAAGTTCATTTCTTGGCTTTGATTTTCCACGTGCGGAGAGGAAAATTATTGCTTCGAGTGACGAAATTCGGCGAAATAAGGCATTTTACCGTAAGGCGGGGCAGCTTGCTGTCGAGGATTATGACGGAATTATTGATCCAGACAAGAAGACCATAGGAGTTCCGCTTACTCTTATCATGTTCAAGTTCTTTCCACTTGTCAATGCATTTTTTAAGAATCTTGGTTTCAATGTAGTCTTGTCGCGTACGACAAGTGAGGAGACTGTTCGCCTGTCGCAGCAGTATGCACAGGGTGAAACCTGTTATCCAGTCAAGCTGATATATGGTCATATGGCGCAGCTTGCAGATCAGGAAGTAGATTATATATTCTTGCCATCTATACACACGATTCGTCATCCTCACTCACATGCAGTTCACAACTATGCCTGCCCTTACATGCAAATGGCGGCTAAAGCTGTATTTGACACTCTTGGACTAGAAAAACGCGGTATAAAGCTGTTAAGCCCAATCCTTGATCTTGACCTAGGGGCACAGATGATGGGACTTGCCATGCTTGATGTCGGTAAATCCCTTGGCTTTTCCAAACCTCGCTGTCTGCCAGGACTTCTTAAGGGCGCCATGGCTGTCAAGAAGTATACTGACGGGGTGGAGGCACTTGGGCGAGAACTGCTGTCCGGCCTCAAGCCTGAAGACAAGGTTCTCGTGCTCATTACTCGAAACTATGGTATTTCTGATCCAGTGCTCAATATGGGCATTCCAGAGATACTGCTCTCACGCGGGTATAAGGTCATCACACTAGGGCATTTACCTGGAATGGACTTAGACATTTCGACAGATTATCCGCATATGTATTGGCCATTTGGCGATCATGTGCTGTCTGGGGCGAAGCTGATAAAGAATCACCCCAATTTATATGCTGTATACCTGACAAATCACGGCTGTGGTCCTGATACTCTTATTTCTCACTTATTCCGCGAGGAAATGGGAGATAAGCCATATCTGCAGATTGAGGTCGACGAACATTATTCGAAGGTGGGTATTATAACACGGATAGAAGCATTTTTAAACAGCTTGTCTCATCGTGCACCTGCTGTGATACCGCCGAAATTCAATATTCTTGATGTTGCAATGCATCCAGCCAATATTCAGCCTAAGGCAGGCAGATACAAGCTTTTAGTGCCAAATCTGGGTGCATATACGCCTTACATCGTCGAGTATTTCGAAAGACAGGGCGTGAGCACGCAGGCAATGCCGCCATTTACTCGCGAAGCCTTAAGACTTGGACGTGCGGAGATGAATTCTAAAGAGTATTTGCCGCTGCCTATGCTTGTGGGCGCATGTCTGCAGTCGATAGAGGAAAATGGTGGAGATGAAGGCTTACAATTCCTTATTCCATATGGGTATGGGGCTGATGCAGACGGGCAGTATGCACGCACAGTGCGCTCGATATTAGACCGCCTTGGATACACAAGATGTGGTATAGCAGCACCTATGCTAGAAGAAATCCCGGAAAATGCAGATGACATAGACCTGCTTCTTCGTGCAATACTTACTGGTGACTTAGTATATGCACTGCCGTCTTCACAGCGAAGTCAGCTTGCACCGCAGCATATTCTCAGCAGAGATGAGCTGATTTCTCTTGCGAGACAGATTACTGTGGATGATCACGTACTAGCAGCAGTAGGAACACCGATGTGTCTAACCAGCCTTGATGAGGGTATCCTTTCTGAACTCGAAGAGGAAGGTAAGACTGTGCGGCGTATGCCTCTTAGTGAAATGCTGTGGTTTTTATGGAGCGACAATGGAAAAAAGATTGACCGCACGATGTTTGATGAAATCTCGGCAGCAATGGGTGATGCCAGTATGTTCTCGCGTATGCCAAAGCGCCTTTTTGATACTGCACAACAATATCTCGACGGATTTGCAGGTGCAAATGGGCGTTATCGATATGCAAAGGCTCTCGAGATGGGTGAGAGCTCTGCGGCTGTTTTGATGCTTTCTCCAAGATACGAGAATACAGAGACGGTTCTTAGTCTGCGCGGCGTAGCTCAAAATTGCCCGGCTCCTCTTTTTGAATTGTCACTTGACGGAGACTGGGATGAGGCAGGATGGTCTAGACTTCGTTCATTCCTTTACTATTGCTGAAAATCGGGGATTTGGTTTTGGCTGCAGGAATCGACATGTACTTAATCATTGCGAAAAAGTGGTCGTCATTTCTGTAGCCATAGCCAGTCCTCTTTGCAACTTTAATCTTGTTGTTAAAACCTTCGAGTCGTTCTGTGCTGATATTATGTCCTGCATGAGAAATCAGTCCTGGCAGCCTTTTCTCTTTAAACTCTGCAACAACAAATGCCAACCTGCTATTTGAGGCATAAAAAAAACCGGTCAGTGATCAATCACCAATCGGTCCTATGCCATATTTCAATATTTAATTTTGATGTTCCAGAACCCATTCTAGCAATTCTTCATAATTCAGCTCACCAGCCGCAACATCTAAAATTGTTTCATACAAATCTTCCTGTGTATATGAGAGCTCAATTCCATTCAACGCAAGGAAAACCAGCATTGCGTGAGTTCCTATTCTCTTGTTTTCATCAATCATACAGTGGTTTTTTATAAGACCATACCCAAGCCTAGCCGCTTTAGCCTGTATTGTTGGATATAGTTCATTTCCTCCAAATGACTGAAATGGAGTTTCAAGAGCTGACTCTAACAGGTTGTAATCCCTGACCCCTTCGCTTCCACCAGTTTCTCTAACAAGTTCAGAATGAAGCATAAGAATTTGTTCTTTGCTTAATCTTCTCATTTAGCAAGCACCTCATAGGCTTCTTTATTTTGAGCCATGAGTTTCTTCGAAATGCTACGCACATCTTCATCCGATGCAATAACATACTCATCAGCCTTGCTAAAATCAATAACAAGATATCTTGGTACATTGTTTTTTAAAATAACTGCCGAACCTTTTTCATCTACCAGTCTTGCCACTTTTGAGAAGTTCTGATTAGCTTCAGAAATGGAAACCATTGTATTTGTATCTATAGTCATTTGAAACACCTCCAATTTCATATCCATCTATAGTATATACAAATTTTAGGATGTATTCAACCTATTTTCAAGAAGACCCGAAAAGAAATAATACTTGAGAAGCCAATTTAGCAATTTAGCAAATTTACCTTGCGGTGCTCTGTTACCGCTTTAAGCTTCTGAGAGATATTATTACGCCGTTGATTGCGACATTGAAAATCGTTCCGAGAATATCATTTATTGCGGGTAAACAAAACTTGACCGACGTAGCGAAAAGGGATAATATGAAAATATGATTATTTAAGGATATCCGCTAGCAAAATGATTTATTAACGAAAGCAAAATGATTTATTAAAGAAAAAATTTGTTGATAAAAGCATTTGTTGATAAAAGCATTTGTTGACGAAAGCATTTGTTGGCAAAAAAATTATTGACGAAAAAAAATATTG
>CAVJDC010000011.1:22921-28358 GCA_963648085.1 Anaerovoracaceae bacterium | reverse complement strand
TTATTCCAAAGAATTCTTTACAGCCTTCACGATATCCGCAGCTGTGATTCCATATTCTTCCTTGAGAGCTTCAGGCTTCCCTGACTGTCCGAATCTGTCCAGAATGCCGACCATAGAAATCTTTGTAGGCGCTTTCTTTACCACAACCTCCGCAACGGCAGAGCCAAGACCGCCTATCACAGAATGCTCCTCAGCAGTTATGATTGCCTTAGTCTCAGCAGCAGCCTTTACAATGGCTTCTTCGTCGATAGGCTTGATAGTATGCATGTCGATAACGCGTACACTTATCCCTTCGCCAGCAAGTTCTTCAGCTGCTATAAGAGCTTCATTTACCATGAGTCCGCATGCGATAACAGTCACATCACTGCCTTCTCTTGCAGTAATAGCCTTTCCAAGCTCAATCTCTACGTCATCCCCATAGATAACAGGAATTCCCAATCTTCCAAGTCTCACATAAGCAGGACCTTCAGCTTCAGCAACCTGCCCGATAAGCTTCGCCGTGGATGTAGCATCAGCTGGGTGAACTACAGTCATCCCAGGAACGACTCTCATAAGAGCGATATCCTCTATGCACTGATGACTCGCGCCATCTTCACCTACAGTAATACCTGCATGGGTAGCGCATACCTTTACATTTGCCTTTGGATATGCGATGGAATTTCTGATAATTTCATAAGCGCGTCCAACTGCAAACATAGCAAAAGTGCTCGCAAATACAGTTTTTCCTGATAGTGCAAGACCTGCTGCCATGCCCATCATGTTGCACTCAGCGATTCCTGCATTAAAAAATCTTTCAGGGAATGCAGCTTTGAAGCCGGCCGTCATAGTAGACTTTGAGAGGTCTGCATCCATTACGATAATATTTTCATTCTTTTTTCCGAGCTCCACAAGAGCGTCACCATATGCCTGACGTGTCGAAATCTTATCTGCCATTACCATTCTCCTCCAAGTTCTTCTACTGCCTGCTTTGCCTGATCATCATTTGGTGCCTTGCCGTGCCAGCCAGCCTGATCCTCCATAAACGAAACACCCTTGCCCTTTATAGTCTTTGCAATAATAGCAGATGGTCTGTCCGAAACCTTCTTTGCTTCTTCAAGTGCAGCTGCAATCTGCTCGAAATCGTGACCATCAATAGACTGAACATGCCATCCGAAGCTTTCAAATTTTTCAGCAACAGGGGAAACAGTCATTACTTCATCATTTTTGCCATCAATCTGAAGACCATTGTTGTCAACAAATGCAGTCAGATTTCCAAGGCCATAATGAGCAGCCGCCATCGCAGCCTCCCACACCATACCTTCCTGAATTTCACCATCTCCGAGGATAGCATATACTCTCGCACCAGTCTCATCAATCTTGTCAGCAAGAGCCATACCCACAGCTGCAGAAATGCCCTGGCCAAGAGATCCTGTAGACATGTCTACACCTGGAATCTTCTTCTTGTCAGGATGTCCCTGCAAAATACTGCCAAGCTTTCTAAGCGTAAGCAGCTCTTCCTTCGGAAAAAATCCCCTCTCTGCAAGAGCAGCATAAAGTGCCGGAGCCGCATGACCCTTAGAGAGGACAAATCTGTCTCTTCCTGCCATATCAGGTTTTGCAGGATCGATATTCATTTCAGCAAAAAACAGATATGTAATGATGTCTGCCGCTGAGAGTGAGCCGCCCGGATGACCTGAGCTGGCTGCATGAACCTGTCTGATAATATCGATTCTGATATCCTTCGCTTTTTTCTGCAGCATTTCTAAATTGATTGCCATGATGTCTGATTCCTCCTTAAAATACTCTCATGTATATATGATAAATCTTGAATATTTAATCCAAGCCCTATGAACTACCCTAACTTATATAACGTAGTTGTAATGTAGTTCACTCCAAGCTGAACTCCCTCATGAAAACTCACACTGTCAAAGTCGCAAGCTTCCTTTTTTTATTGACATTCCCCATGCCTGAAAGCAGGGGATTCTTGCTGCCTGCCAAGTGTGGCAATATTTATTTAACTCTCTTGCCAGTAAAGATCACGCGCAGTATAAATACTGGAAGTGCAAGCATACGCTTGAATCTCGTCGGCTGCTGTATGAATCTATAAAGCCATTCCAGGCCATGCTTTCTGTAAAACTCAGGTGCCCTCTTCAGCGTACCCGCCCATACGTCAAGGCTTCCACCGACACCTATCGCACCACGCACCATCTGAAGCTCATCACGATGCTGTGCGATAAACCTTTCCTGCTTCGGTGCGCCAAGAGCTACACATAAAAAATCCGCTTCGCTTTTGTTTATCTCGGAGACAATATCAGCCTCATCCTCGGCACCAAAATATCCATGATGAGTGCCTGCAACCACAAGTCCAGGATATTTTTCCTTCATCTTCTGTGCAGCCGCATCAGCCACACCAGGCTTGCTTCCGAGAAAATATATACTCTCACCACTCTTTGCCAGCTTTTCTATTATGCTTTCAAGAAAATCTATCCCTGTGACACGTTCCTTAAGCGGGCAGCCCAGAATTCTCGAGGCATAGACAAGTCCTATTCCGTCGGGAATAATGAGATCTGCCTCCCCTATAAGCTGCTTTAGTTCTTCATCCTTTGAAGCATTTTGTACAATCTCAGAATTTGGCGTAACAATCATAGTCACTCCCGGCTTTGCAAATTTTTCTTCAAAAATCTCAAAAGCCTCATCCCTATTTACCATATCAACAGGAACACCGAGAATATCTATTCTTCTATCTTTTTGCATTTAATTCTCCTAATCACGGAATCCTTCAATTCCACACCTCAGCTTATCTAAAGCCTTCTTTCTGGTGCGATTACTGAAACCGTCATCTCTGCATTCACTTACTTTTTTTATGCTTTTTTCCGGAAACTATCAATTTCTCGAGAAGAATATCATTTTGCTTAGCCTTCTCATAATATATCTTAGACTGCTTAGCAATGACATCGCGATAATGTGAGAGATTATTCATCACTTCATCTATGGCAATAAGGGCTCTTCCTGTATCAAAACTCTCGACATTTCCTAGCGAAGGCATATGAAGAGCCTCGAGCTGATATTTCACCTTAGGGTCATAAATAATACCAAGTGCTGGAACACCCACACTCGCTGCAAAAATCAGCGCATGCAGGCGCATTGAGATGACAGCCTCTGCACATTTGACTATACCCATCATCTGTTCTGTGGTATAAACATTTTCAAGAGTGTACGAAGGACGTTTCATTTTTTTACGAACCTCAGCACTTATGACAGTGTCATTTGGAATCTGCATATTTATAAATACGATATTTACCCCATATCTCTCGAAAACCGAGTCACATATGTCTGCAATTTTCTGCTGAAATCCCGGCATGTTCATCCAGCTTCTCAGAGAAACTGCCACAAATGGCTTATCGTCTGGAATTCCTTCCTGCTTTAAAAGCTTCCATGCCGGTGATATGTTGACATCCGACTTGACTGGCATATCGCCGTCTAGCTCGACTGACATATTGCCATCAAATTTGCCTGACATATCATCATTTCGCACGCCTAGCGTATCATCATTTTGCCCGTTTAGCATATCACCGTCTGGCTCAGTTAGTGCATCGTCATCTAGCTTAAACGTAAATACTGGATCTGCCGTGACCCTTATATCGTCGCGATTTATGCCCATATCATTTAGTTCAATTTTAGAATTCGGATCCCTGAGGGTGATGAGATCTGCATTTTTGATAGCTTTTCGAACCCTTCTGCGATTTTTCGGTTTGTTTACCGGACCGATTCCGTTTGCGTAAAGCACTACACGCTTGCCCATCAGCTCAGCAAGACGTATTATCGTGATGTAATAAAGAATCGACTTTGTAGAGGTTCTGTCCTGCAGAAGTGATCCTCCCCCCGAGATCAGCATATCACAGCGTCTCAAAGCTCTGAAAATCCCTATAGGGTTGAATCTGTTTACCATATCATAATCATAACGCATAGCCGCGTCCCTAGGATTTGCAATAAGAACCTGTACTTGTATATTTTCGTCATATGTCAAAAGATTTCTGTGAATAGAATTTAGAATAGAATCGTCACCTGCATTTGAAAAGCCATAATACCCGCTCATCAAAATGCGATAAGGTTTCTTTACAGATTTATTATATACCTCAATGCAGTCATTTGCCATTCTTTTTACAGAATAATATTTTAATATAATCTCACGGCAGAAGTCCCCCAGAGCCTTCATCTCAGGAGTGCCGCGCAACTTTAATACATCTGTCAATTCTGCAGCAATATCGTCATTCGCACGGTGTCCCCTCGCCCTGCAGCAGAAGTTGTCTGCACGTGCTTCTCGAAGCTTTCCTTCCGTGAATAGTCCCATATATCCTTGATTTCCCGCAAGAACTACCGGCTTCTCGCAGGCCATGGCCTCTAGCGCAGTCCGCGACACACCCGCGAACACATCACACATCGCCACAATCTTATTTACATCAGTTCGCGGGCCTGTCATCACGACAGCCTCCCTGCCAAGACCTGCGTTTACGGCGGCGGCCTTCTCACGAAGATAAGCCTCCTTCGTGCCGCCGCCCACAATGACGAGCCGCGTCCCCGAAACCTCTTCACAAATTGACGGCATAGCATCTATCATACGCTCAGCCATCATCACCGTCTCCTCATCAAGTCTGCTGACGTGACAGATCACCGGCTCGTCTTCGTCTATCCCAAACTCGGCTCTCACATCACTGCAATCAATGTCCGCACTAAATTTTTCAGTATCTATGCCATTTATAGTCACCTTAATATTTTGACCTGGCAGCCTGTAATTTTCTACTAGATATTCCCTTATATCGTCCGACACAGCAATCGTCTTCTGTCCCCAATCAGTGAGATATCTTAGACCTCCGCCTGTTTCAAATACACCATGCGCAGACGTTATGAAATTAAATTTATAAGTCTTCCTGATAAGCCCAAGTATAAATGCCGGGATTCTCGCATGTGCATGAACTACATCAGGCTTCTCTTCTTTTATTATTTTTTTCAGCCCTCTATAAGACTTTGCCATCGCACCTAGTGATCGAGTATTTAACGGCAGATTAAAATGCCTGATTCCCGCCGCTTCCACTTCTCCTACATAGACACCGCCATTTGAGACTATCTGTACATCATATCCTTGGCGTTTCAGTTCCTTTGAAAGCTCTACGATGTGCGTCTCAGCCCCGCCTATATCAAGTCCCATCGTGACCATCATTACCTTCATTTTATCATTTTTGTCCATAAGCTTTCTCGATTTTTATATTTTTTATATTAAAATTTGAATATTCGCTTTATGCCATGCACGTTGTGCGTTCCCCACATGTTTTGCGGCACCTATACATTTAACGGCACCCATGAATTTTTCGCACTGCATGTACCATCGGCAGCATCTCCATCATCGCTTCACCTTGCACGCTGCCCGCTGCATGCTGCATCCCAGCTTTTTGCCAGCATC
>CAVJDC010000011.1:13522-22812 GCA_963648085.1 Anaerovoracaceae bacterium | reverse complement strand
CCCCTGACTTGCAGTATATTTTGTATAGAAGTTCTTCGTGCCATTTACACCTATCTCACACGTCTTCGCCAAATTGATCCGCCCGTCCGTCACTTGACCGTCAGCTTCTATCGTGAGCGTAACATCATATTTTTCAGGAACCTTAGTTTCTACATATATCCCCTCTGAATTCGTCTTTGATGATACAGCATCCACAGCCTCGACACTCTTTATCGTTCCAATCTCTACTTCCTTCTCAGTGTCAAAGACTTTGTCCCCCTCCTTGAAGCTGTTTACAGTACCTTCACGCACCGATTTAAGCTCAATCTGATATGTTATTTTCTGAGTATCTGTCGAAATCTTCTTCGTATGGCTGTCCTCTGCATGCTTCACAAATATACCGCATACTACAAGTATCGCCAACAAAAGAACTATTATATCTATAATACTGATTTTTCCAAAAATTCTGCCCTTTTCATCTATTATTTTTTTACTCATTTTCTGACCTCATTTTTCGACCCAATTTTCGATCTCATTTTACTTTTATGCTGCACTCTCACCATTGTACTCTCGCCGCAGTATTCTCACCATGGCTCTCTCGCCGTGTCGCTATCGCCGCAGTATTCTCACCGTGGCTCTCTCGCCGTTCACTTAGCTTCACGAACGCACCACGCACTCTCGCTTTTCATATAGTACCCTCGAACATTTCACCATCGTCTCGCCATCGACTCGCCATCGTCTCGCCATCGATTTCACGCATTTCGCCCAACACCCTCGAGCGTCACACCGACTCTTCTGCTTATTTTATGAATCCGCACGTGCGATATCTATTACATATCCGGTGCCCGTATATCCTGGTCCAAGAATGTTGACTGACTGTCCGACCTTCACCTTGTATCCGCCTGTTGTTGTTATGTCTGAATCACTCTCTGTACACTCTGCCTCAAGAACAATATCAGCTGCATAAAGATCAGGAACCTCAGAAAGTACAGTATTTCCGTCTGCATCATTGCCATATTTTTCCATATGCTTCACTTTGAAGCTTTTTACAGTTCCCATTGTGTTTTTCTTGATTTTATCGATTAATTCGTCACCCTCATGTATAATGTCAGACGGATCTGACTCAAGCTCATTTAGCTCGATCGTATATTCGACAGTTCCCGATGAACCAACTGAACTGCCAGTATCAGACGCTTTCATTTTTATAAGGCAGACCCCTGCTGCCAATGCAATAATGATTATGACAATTATAATGTCAAAAAAATTAAATGATATCTTTCTTGTTTTTTTATTTTCCATTTATTTACTCCTAAGGCTTCTTACGCCAACATTTTTTCAATCGCCGCAGCGCATGCTCCATTGTCCTTATTTATTCTTCACCAAATTTTTATATACAGCTTCAATGTTTTGAGCGAAGATCTTTCCTGTAAATTTTTCTTCATAGATACGTTTCGAGCCCTCCTGCAGTCTGGCAGCAAGTTCCTTGTCGTCAGCAATCCTGCGCAGGCAGCTCGCAAGAGCATCAGTATTTCTTGCAGGGAAAACATAACCATTTTCACCGTCTTCGATAAGCGCCGGATTTCCGCCGCAATCACTGACGACAGAAGGAATGCCGGCGCTCATGCCTTCTATTATCGAAAGGCTTGATGCTTCACTCTCAAAGGATGCATTCACTTGCACGTCCATTACGGCAAGAATCTTATCAATCTCACTTATAAATCCCGCAAAGATTACAGTCCCTTCAGGAAGCTTTTTCTCAGCAATCATTTCCGAAACGCGTATCTTGAAAGCCTCTTCATATGTACCCGTTCCGGCTATTACAAGCTTTATGCTTCGGCCTTCTTCCGCAAGCTTGGCAACAGCTTCAAGAATGTCATCATGCCCCTTGTAAATCTCTATCCTGGCCATTATCCCGACCACAAAATCTTTCTCGTCTATTCCGTAAGATTTCCTTATCTGCAGACATTCCTCCTCACTCGGAAGAGTCACAGGCTCCGTTCCATTCATCATTGTATCAATGTACCTCGCCGGAATCCCGCTTTCTATAAGATTGTCACGCGTCGCATCACCCACCGCAATGATTCGGTCCGTATAATGCATATTTATCAGAAAATTGGCCCATCTTCCAGGCCCATGCTTCATATAACTCTTTACTGGAAAAGCACAATGTCTTGTATAAATAATCTTCTTCCCGCATCGCTTCGCCGCAATCCTTCCCGAAAGTGAACCATGCGTGTGCACTATGTCAGGATCGACATCCTTTATGAGCGACCTCAGTTTTCCTATCGCCTTTCTGTCAAATGAAGCATCAGCCATCGCATCTACCTCGTAGACAGTCACACCTTGTTCCTTCAGAGGTATGATAAGCATACTCCCGACAGGCACCGCAGCCGACATATCAAAGCCGTCACGGTCACGATACTTAGCATAATTGATAAGCACCTTCCCCGCCCCACCGATATTCGTATCGCTTATAATATTCAATACTTTTATCATAAAAAACCTCTTTACAATTCCATTCCTTCATCACCGATGCTCCAGACCACTCAGCCTGCCATCATTCTACTCATCACCATAGCTGTCAATCACTAGTCCGCATACCTCAGCATCCTCACGAGCCTATCGCATCAACCGTTTAGCTGACATCTACCTAACCTCCATCAGCTGTATATCTGACATCTACCTAACTTCCATCAGCTGTATATCTGACATCTACCTAACCTCCATCAGCCGTATAGCTGACATCTACCTAACTTCCATCAGCCGTCTAGTCTGTCAGCCGTCTAGTCTGTCAGCCGTCTAGCCTGTCAGCCGTCTAGCCTATCAACCCTTGCAAACACAGCACTTAGACCTATATAAGCCCAGAACAGAAACATTACTCTATAATTATAGAACGAATACTCTGCCATGCTCTGTACCATAAATCCAGCGATGCTGGCAATCGCGGAAATCTGAAAAATCCTTCCCGTCCTGTCCTTCTGCTTCGAAATCGCCGAGCAAAGAGTTCTAAGTATTACAATAATAATCAAAATGAAGACAATAAGTGCCCCTATTCCTGCATCACTTGTGATCTGTAGGAATAGATTGTGCGAATGCTGAGCAGTTGCGGCATTGTAACTATAGCTTGGATAAATCAAATTAAATGCATCAGTACCCGGTCCTATACCGCAAATCCAATAATCCTTCAGCATCTTCAAGGTTCCGATCCAGATTGAGACACGATACGAGGTTGAGCCGTCAGCCATGTCACCGATACTCGCAAATCTGCTTATTATCATATCAGGTGCCGCCAGGAAAATCAGTGCAATTCCAAAAATTCCAAGAAATATATATCTTCTGTCTATCATGACAAGAAAAACAGCTGCAGCCACAAGAAGACCCAACCATCCTGCTCTAGAAAATGTCATAAGCATGCACATACACATAATACCAAATGCACATATAGATGCCAGCCTGCCCTTTAAATTTTTAGCTGTAAACATACATGCTGCGCTCAGCGGAATAATAAGAAGCAGATACTCTGAAAGGACATTTGGATTTTGAAGAGTAGAGTAAACTCGAACAGAAATATCCTCAAACATCGATTCGTCCGTCCATGAATCCGTCACGCCAGTCCCGAAAATATATTGATAGAACCCATAAAGCGATACAAGAACACCTACCGCCACAAGAGCAATTATCAAAGTCCTAAGCTGCTTCTTCGTCTTCACAGCATTCTCCACGACAAATACACACATCACAAATACAGCCGTGAGGAGTCCCGCATAAAGACTTCCTGAAAGCGTAACAGAAAAAACTGTCGCCACCACATAAAGTGCAGCATATATAATGACATATCTATTTACCGCCGAGCTTACAAGCCTGCGCTCCCTGTCAGCCGCCGTGTCGGCTATAAAGGTAATACCTGCAGCCAGCACCAGCCCGATAAGTATAATTGTAGGGACAACCGGTGCCAAAGCCATCGCCGCAGCAGCCCACAAAAATGGGTTCATAAGAAAGCTGCCTGTAAAAATCTTGCTCAGATGAAGACCATTGTAAATCTTCGAAAGAATATTTCTAATCCATTTACCCACAGGATAAAATATGCTTTTCCCTGCAATTTGCTCGCTGTCGCCTGTCTTCACAAATGCCTTGACAATGCGGCTAGCCTGCCATTGCCTGCCAAACCACCTGCCAATCACAGCAAAAAATTTATAAATCAGACTTTCCTTAAGGATTGCCATCATAATCTTTAACCTCTTTTCACGTATTTAATTTCTTCTGCACGCAGCACATAAACCATCACGAAAAATATCACTATCCCCACGATAGTCGGCACCGCAAGCACAAGTACCTTTCCAGCAATTCCAGAAAGCACACCCGTAAGCAGCTTCGCACATAGACGCACACCTGCATACATTATAACCGAGCTTATGCATACCTTCAGCAGATCAATCGCCATTTTCTTATCTATAATTTTCACACGTTGTGTATGTCCGCCAGCACCATTCTGCGCATCATCAGCTGCCATCTCACCAGCACCATTCTGCACATCGTCAGCTGCCATCTCGCCAGCACCATTCTGCACATCGTCAGCTGACATCTCACCAGCACCATTCTGCACATCGTCAGCCATGCCAGATTCGTGCCGCTTACCATTCTTATCAGGCTTTGCATTACTCGAAACATGTATGCCCTTTGCATTTGCAGCTGCATTCTTCCCCCTCTGCAGCGGGACAAGCAGCACAACAGCATAAACAGTCGACGAAATCGCCGAAGCCAGCCCAAGACCTGCAATACTCATCGGCCCGACAAGCAGCTTTGCAGAAATTATATTTACCACAATCGAAATGACACCTGCCACCAGCGGAGTTCTTCCATCCTGTCTCGCATAATAAACTCTGCACAAGATATTTTGCAGTGCATATCCTACCATTCCAAGCGATATGAAGAACATAGCCTCAGAGGTCAGAGATATGTCACTTGCGCCAAACTCACCACCGCCATAAATCAGGTCAATCACCTCACGAGAAAGTGCCATAAGACCTGCCATCATCGGTATGATAAAAAACAACGAAATCTGCGTCGATGAGCGCACCGTCGATATAAATCCAGACGCATCATCTGAAGCACTCTGCTTCGCAAGCTTTGGAAATATGACATTTGTCACCGACAGCACAAATACACCAGCTATTATCAAGTACATATCATTTGCAAGATCAAGCATCGTGACACCGCCCCCATCATAGAGCGACGAAGCATATCTTGAATTTATCATTAAGATAATAGGCTGTACCCACGTGCTGACCATTACTGGGATCATCAGTTTCATAACCTTGTGAATGCCTTCATTCTTAAGATCCATACTGAATCTAAACTTATAATCTTTCTTTCTAAGCGACGGAATCTGGACAACTGCCTGCATTCCCCATCCTATAAGGAAAGCTACTGACAACCCGTAGACACCAAAATAGTCAAACAAGAAGAGATAATATATAATAATAATCAGATTGGACACAACACTGATAAGTGCTGGGACGTTGAACTCACCTTCCGCTTGTAAAATGCCCACAAACGAATATGCAATACCGGTAAAGAACAGCGTCGGAATCATTATCTTCGTCAGATCAGAGCAAAGTGCCGCAGTAGCTTCGTTATACTCAGGCGCAAATAATGTGACAAGCTGATCCGAAAATAGCACGCCTGCCACCGAAAGAACCAATGTGACAGCACCTATCACCGTAATAAAATTCCCGGCAAACCTTTGCGCCTCGTCCTTTCCCTTCTTCTCACGATACTCTGTATAAATCGGTATAAAGCTAGCTGAAATTGCTGACGCAAAAAGAACATCGAAAAATACCCTAGGAATCCTGCTCGCTGTGCTGAAAGCATTCGCCAGCATCCCAGTGCCGCACGTAACCGCCAGCAGCCTGTTCCTGTACAGCCCCAATAGCTTCCCCAGCATCGTAATGATCATAATAAAACTAATAGTTTTCGCCGCACCACCGCCGCCAGTCTTCTTGGCTGCACCTGCACCAGCACCGCCATCAGCCTTCGCACCTGCACCAGCATCGCCATCACCATCAGCACTAGCACAACCAATCTTTTCACCCGCACCAGCATCGCCAAGCCTTCCAGCTGCGCCGTCCTCTTTTTCACCGCTGACTTCGGTACACTCTGTGCCAGTGTCAGCTTCAATCACTTCATCTTTATTCATAAGAATTTCCTCATCACAGCCGCCCTGCACCACACGACCAAGCCTATCAGACTTCTTCATACACAATCCGCAAACCCATTCCATCTAAAGCAAAGTTTTTCTCACAAACCGATTCGCCTCATGCACAAGCCTTTTCCCTCACAAGCCAAATCAGTTCACCTGTAAATTTATTCTACCTAAAAGCAATGGCTTTTGCTCATCAAGCAGATCGCCTCATTCTCAAACCCATTCCATCTAAAGCAAAGCTTTTCTCGCAAACCGATTCGCCTTATATGCTAGCCCATTCCACCTAAAGCAGCTTCCTTTTCTCATCAACCGAATCGCCTCATATGCAAGCCTTTTCCACCTAAAAAACAGGATTTCAGGGTTCCTTTTTTAATAGTGTGATAGAATATCAAAACATGCATGTTTTGCACGCTCTCAATCTCAATATTATAACCTACTCAACCTCAATATTATAACCTATACATGCGTTGTAATCCATACAATTCACAGATTATCTCACAAACCGTCACACTTTTGAAATACTGCAAATCATTTTTATTTATTCAGTGTCATATATAGAATCTTGCACATCTCAGCACGAGTCAGCTTTGCTTTCGGTCTCAGCATGCCGTTGCTGCCCGTCACAATCCCAGCATTTACCAGTGCAGTCACTGATTCAGCCGCATATGAAGATATTTCAGAAGCATCCTTAAATAATCCTGTCAACACATCCGCATTTGTGACACCTGCTGACACACCATCATCCGAACCATCCGCCAGCACAGCTTCATCATTTGCACCATTATCACTCAATTCATCCGCCAGCACAGCTTCACCATCAGCCAAGCCAGCCTTTAGAGTGCCATCGTCGGTCGCGTCACTCGTTACCGTGCCGCCACCAGTCGAGTCTGCGCCGCCATCGTCGACCGAACCGTCCATTGCTGTTCCATCGTCAGTTGAGTCCTCTGAGCTCTTCATATTCATATATCTATAAAGGAACGTAAATGCCTCCTCACGCGTCATGCTGTCACGCGGTCTAAACATGTCACCACTGCCCTTTGCGATTCCCAGACCTTTAGCCCACATTACCGCATCTGCATAATATGCACCGTCCGCTACATCTGCGAAATTTTGTATTCCGTCCGATGTTCCTGTCAGCGCCACTTTAGGACAGCCTTCAGCACGATAAAGCATCAGCATGAAATCTGCACGCTTTATCTCAGACTGCGGGCTGAATCTTCCAGCCGAAACACCGCCCACAATTCCTGATTTGTATAAATCAAGAATATATTGTTCTGCCCAGTGCCCTGAAATATCATCAAACACACTGGCAACCGTTATCTTGACAGTCTTCACTACAGCCCCAGCTGCGATTGTGAGCGTTGCGCTCCCGCCATTAGTATCATTTTTTATAGTCAGAAGTCCTGTATTTGAAATCTCTGCAATATCATCACCACTAAGAGTATATGCGAAATTGTTGTTGCCTATAACAACATCTCTGCCATAATATTTTGCAGTCTCGTCAAACTGAATCTGTTGTCCGCGCGATGCATTGATTGATGTTGCAGACTTCCCATCAGCAGTGACATTTACGCTTGAAAGCATATTTGTGACATATACGGATGACATGCTGCTGACACCTGCAGATTCTGATGCCAGCTCAATTTTTTCCATGCCTGCCACCCATCCGGCATTATAAACACTTCCATTGATATTTCCATAACCCTCAGCAACCTTCATCGTAGTGTCGGACGGAGCTGCAATAGTTGCATAATTTTTATCAAATGCCTTACATGAAAGATTCAGTGAAGCTCCCTGATATACAACAGTCCCAGCTTGGACAAGTGTGATAGCGGATATTCCCGAGCCAGCACCATTCGAAACTGAGCCCGAATCACCCGAGCCCCCGCCATTTGAAACCAAGCCCGAAGTTTGCTGGCCATCATCATTCATATCCGAACCTGAAGCATTTGAACCTGCGTCACCGCCATTTGAATCAAAGTCAGACGTTCCATCAACTACGAGCAGCACATAAGTCGAACACTTGCGTTGCGAACCGTCGGAAGGGCTTGATATAACCTTAGCATCCTCATATCCCGGCATTTTCACAGCCATTGCGGAAGAACCTCCGCCATCAAAATTGACAGCAGTTACACAGCCTAGGTCTATAAATTCCTGAGCAAGCTGCTTCATAGTAAGTCCCTTCGAGTATCCACTCTGTCTGCCATCTATTTCATAATATATTACTGTTCCGTCAGCCTTGATACCCACAGCACTTCTTGGATTTACTGACTTCAAAGCGGAATCCCATGAAGATTGATCAGTTATCGCGCCATCCTTCACGATAATATTTCCCGCACCAGTAGCCCACTGTGCATTTTCAAGGAGTTCATTTCCATAGCATGATGTCTCTAGCGAAACAACATCACCAACACTGAATTTCTGAAATTGATAATATAGATTTGAAGCATCAGCTGCAGTTAGGATCATATAACCATCGTCTATTTTGACAGCATTCGACCCAGTATAAACATCTACAACCTGCAGCATTACTGTCCCTTTTGTCTTCATAGTCCCGCTTAAAATCTTAAATTTAACAGACCATCCAGGGGTGCTTGTCCTTGTAGAAACAGTTGAAAAAGACGAATCAAGAAGATACATTCCACCGCCATCCTGACGCATTTTATTGAAATGTGTCAGAGTCAGACTCTTACCATAATTGCTATTACTTACCCCATCACCACTAGTATCAGAAACCGCATCATTATCACCGCCCGATTCAGCAGCTATACTCGCAGCAGCATTCACATCAGCAGCCGCTCCACTCGCAGCATCACCAGTTTCACCAGCAGTCTTTGTACTTGCAGCCTCGCCACTGTCAACATCATTCACATCAGCAGCCGCTCCACTCGCAGCATCGGTGTCAGAAATCTCAGCACTTTCATCCGTGCCCGCAATCTCTGCACCTTCATCCGTGCCCGCAATCTCAGCACTTTCATCCGTGCCCGCAATCTCAGCACTTTCATCCGTGCCCGCAATCTCAGCACTTTCATCCGTGCCCGCAATCTCAGCACTTTCATCCGTGCCCGCAATCTCAGCACTTTCATCCGTGCCCGCAATCTCAGCACTT
>CAVJDC010000011.1:0-12973 GCA_963648085.1 Anaerovoracaceae bacterium | reverse complement strand
AATACCGCAGTGCACACAAGAACCACGGCAACCACAGCCGCAGCTATCCGATTCGGGCGTTTTTTCCCATTTAACCATTCTATTTGATTTGCCCTCTTTGTAACAGTTATATAATCCATTCTGCTCGATTGCTTTATCCCAACCGACTGTTTTTCCTTATTCGATTGCTTCATCTTATCGAGTTGCTTTATCTTGTCTAGTTGCTTCATCTCTATTCACCATTACTTTATTCATTTCAAGCTTATACATCCTTTGCATCATATTTCATCGAGCCGATATCCTTGCATCTTTCCCTTCTTGCCGACAGCCTTGTTTCTTACCACTTCGCAGAACACAAGCTGCTCTAGCCGCCGCCAGACTGCAGCTAGTTTCTCAGCATTCGCATTTCTAATCCCGCAGAACACAATCTGCTAGCCGCCGCCAGACTGCAGCGACTTTCTCAGATTGTAACTAGTCTTCCTGTCTCTTGCCATATAAAACACTGACGTCCAACATCGGCAAACTAGTCCCACTAAAACAACCGGCCCCGAGAAATGTCGAATTTTTCCTTCACCCCGGGACCGAAATATGTCATAAAATATTCAATTATTGTATAGAATAATCCCCTCTTATCATAACATAACAGTCAGAAGTAGCCTTTATACCTCTGCCGTCAGCTCGTGGGATCAAAATCAGATGATTCTTCTTAATAGATGTATTTGTGGACAGGTCAGCACCATCAGTCATGTCCGAAATGCCATTCGACGCATTGCCTATAGCAAGTGCTGTTCCCGATCTAAGCACAATCTCAGCCGCGCTCTTTGCTATGACTTTCTTGCCAGAAGGCACACTGACAACCTCAAATGCAGAAGACGACGCCGACGCATATGCAGACGTTCCTCCTGATGCACCTGTACTTCCGCTGCCGTTTAGCGCATTGGCTATAGCCTGATCAACATAGCTCTTCGTCACGACAGGGTCAGAAGAACTTCCTGGTTCAGCTGTCGCAGCGATGATAACCACAGCTCCAAGAGCCAACACTACAACTGTTGTCACAATAATCATTATTTTTCTACGCATTTTATACACCTGTTCCCTTTCGTCTTTCCTTTTGTCAGACCACAAAACAACCACTATCTCAGCCAATATTCTCAATGTACCACACTAAGTTCGTCAGCTGCAGCGCTGCCTATCGTCACAGCCCCAAAATCACCGTCGCACATGCAAAATAAGCGGTCAGAGACAACATATCTGTAAGCGATGACACGACTGGCCCCGCCATGAGTGCAGGATCGACTCCCACAGTCTTTGCGGCAATCGGAAGCATTCCGCCGAGAGTCTTAGCGAGCATGACTATGATAAGCATAGAGGCCGAAATCGTAAATGCTACCCAGACACTATTTCCATCGATAAAAATAACCCTCAAGAAATTTAGAAGTGACAGACAGATACCTACACAAAATCCTACTCTAAGCTCCTTCCAGGCCACCTTAAGCGCATCGCGCAAATCCACTTCTCCAGTCGATAAGCTTCGTATGATAAGCGTTGCCGACTGTGAACCCGAATTTCCGCCAGTACCCATAAGCATCGGCATATATGACACAAGACAGACCATTTCTGAAAGCATATTTTCGAATTTCGTAATAATACCCCCCGTGATCATATATGAACACATCAATATAAAAAGCCACGGAAGCCTTGTCCTTACATGCTTGAAGACACCCATATCCAGGTATTCATCATCACCTACACCTGTTACGCCGGCCATCAGCTGGATATCCTCTGTAGTCTCATCCTCGATAATTTCGAAGATATCGTCGACAGTGATCATGCCCACAAGCCTGTCTTCCTTGTCAACAACAGGCATAGCTAAAAGACCATAACGCTTAAATATATTTGAAACCATCTCCTGGTCAGTTGTGACATTTACTGACATAAAATCTGTATGCATCAATTCACTTACAGGAGTGCTTTCATCAGCCAGCACAAGAGACCTGAGAGAAACTACACCAAGAAGCTTGCGTTTGCCGTCCATTACATAAATAGTATATATCGTTTCAGAATCCAGCCCAACTTCTTTTACGTGTTCTAACGCCTGCTTAGCAGTCATGAATTCCTTCACGTCTATATAATCGATAGTCATCAGGCTTCCGGCACTATTTTCCGGATAATTCAAAAAAGTATTGATGAGCGCTCTTTCTTCCCTAGACGTTTTCGTCAAAATCTTTTCTACAAGATTTGCGGGAAGCTCCTCAAGAACGTCGATCATGTCATCAAATGCCAGCTCTTCAAAGATGAAATCTATTTCGTGCTGAGTGATGCCGTTGATTATCTCTACCTGCTCGTCCTCACCTATATATGCAAAGACCTCAACAGATACATCCTTTGGAAGCAGCCTGAAAGCCAAAATAGCCTTGTCTAACCCTAGCTCCTCAATAACATTTTCTATGGTTTCAGCAATATCTACCACATTCGTCTCGGCAAGACGGCTTCGGACTAAAGCGTACTTCTTATCTCTTAGTAGTTCAATAATCTCATCAGATATCGCATTGATATCCATGAAATCTACATAATCTTCAGTTTCAGTATCTTTTGTGATTTCTTCTTCGCTCATCCGATTTATGCCTCCTTTCCGAATTTAAACATACTTCAGGAGCCTGCAAAATATCACAAGCCTCCACTCGCAAACTATCATCCGCAAGCGTTCATTCGCAAACTCTCAGTCGCGAGCCTCCACTCGCAAACTCTCACCCGCAAGCGTTCACTCGCAAACTCTCACTCGCAAGCGTTCACTCACAAGCTTCCACTCACAAACTCTCACTCGCAAACTCTCACTCGCAAGCGTTCACTCACAAGCTTCCACCCGCAAACTCTCATCTGCAAGCGTTCATTCGCAAACTTCCACTCGCAGATAAAATATTCACAGGTCCACATTTGCTTGCTCGCCCAAAGCATCCATTTGTAAGCTTCCATACCTTAAAATTATATCGCAACATTGTCAGTCATTGCAACTTAAAAACCAGCAAATATTGTGTAAAAACTGTGAAAAAAGTCAAACTCCCAGCAGCAGCCTGCATTGGCCGCCGCCAGGAGTATCCAATTTTATTTACCTAGCATCAATATCATTCTTCGTGCTCCATGCTTCGAGCCTCTTGCGTCAAGCTGCATCAATCGTCAGCCTCTTGCGGCTGTCACCGGGCACACATGATTTTTCACCCAGCACCAATCATCCCGTGCTTATGCCAGAGTATCTGCCCTTCCTGCCATCCAGTCAAGAACTCTGAGCGCACGCATACTATAATTTTCGCCACTTACAGCACTAGCTGCAGCGCCATTTGCACCATCAAGCTTGATTGCATTTGAAATTGCAAGAAGCATCATGCCTGCATCATCCGAATTGATTTCTCCATTTCCATCCGCATCGCCGATTTTGCGAGTTGACACTCCGCTAGCCTTCAAATCTGCATATGAAATAGAATATACGCCATTTGCCTGGGTAAGAACTGCACCATTTGCATATACGATCTCGTCAGAACCAAGTTTTGGTATCGTAAATACGAGCTTGTCATCTAAGAAAGTCATATCAGCCAGAGCTTCACCTTCTGCACCCTTAAAATCTGCAGCAAATGATTCCTTTTCAGTGCAGCCAGAGTTTGTACATGTTCTTGTATACGCAGTATCCGTCTTATTCCATCCTCCAAAGCTGTGACCTGTAGCCTCCACGATCCAGCTGTCAGCTTCTATTTCTGTCGTTCCTTCAGCGTCAGAAAAATACTTTTCGCATCCATTACAATACCAATAAGCACTATTTCCTGCAGTCGTACATGTAGCCAGAACAGCTTCGTATGCAGTCATGCTGTGAGTATGACTTTCCTCACCAGAAGCTTCTGAGAATGTGCCTGCAGCGCTGTCAAATTCAACTGTATAGGCCTCGCCTCCATCGACAGATATAGTATGTGTATCACCTGTCAGATAGAAGTAAAGATTTGGTTCTTTATTTGCTGCCCAGTTTGTAGTAGTATCAGAAATCGTAGTCTGACCATCCTTTTCAGTATTTTCATTTACGTAGCGATACTGGTGAAGTCCGCCTTCATAATAATCTTTTCCGTCAATCACAACTTTGTGATTTCCATCTGTCCCGTCAGTAGGTACAGTGAGCAGATAAAGATTTTCATTCTGATCACTCTTTATAGCAGCAGTAATGGCTTTGCTAGTAACTCCAGCTGAAGTTTGTCCCCATTTCGAATAAGAATTTGTGTCAACATACGTTCTGAGAGAACCACCGGTAATCGTAACCTGTCCCTTTTGGACATTTCCTTCATTTGGGCCTGAACCTTTTCCTGACGCACCTATAGCTGCACCAGTCCAGTCAACGTTCATATTTATGCATCCGCCGTTGATATATACCTGTCCCGAGTCAGATGCATACTGATTATTGACATCACCAGCACCCAGACCGATGAGAGCACCACGTGCATTTGCTATGAGATTGAACGTACCGCCATTGATAGTGATATCTCCAGGAGTACCGAGGCAGTAAGATCCTGAGCCTATTATAGCCCCCATAGCAGAACCCTTAAAGAAGAAGCTGCCGTTATTAAATGTAATCTTTCCGTTTACTTCGCTTCCATTTCCGCCGACTGCAGACCATGCACCCTTCTTATAGGCATATAATGTACCTGATCCGTCACTTCCGCCGTCGATAACGACCTGCTGAGTCGGACCTACGTGGATGACAGCACCGCCTGCCTCAGATTCGAGACAGTTTATGCCAGCAAAATGCAGCTTGTTTTCCACATTCTCAGAAGTAAAGCGTATAGGACTATAACAATTATTTTTATTTGCCTCGCAGTAATAACTGCCCGCCTCATTTCCTGCCTTGATAAACATATTCTTTATCGTAATATCATTTCCTGCAGCACAAGAACCGACAATGCTGAGTCCCTGATGTCCTGTCGCAGCCAGACTCTCTTGACTGAAGCTGTTCATATCTTCTACATTGCCCTCGATAGTTACAGGATCACCCGTCTCGACAAAAATAGCACCCGTAAGAGCAGTATCAACCTTGTAATTTCCGCCCTTTTTAATGGTATATTTGCTGTCAGTAAGCATAGAGCTTGTGATAAGCGTAGTTGTGTCGGATTCCTCGACCTTCTGCCACCAGAGGATAGGATAACCATTATTTATATATGTGGTACCCGTACTATCCGTATTTCCATCTGCTGCGAAATAAGGTTCAAGGAGCTTGAGTATATCACCGTCGTTTGTAGTAGTCGCCTTAAGCTGGTCACTAGTCATCTTTATGCCCATCTTAGGAGCGTCTTTCGTTTCAGTACAACAATCATATATACTATCCAGTGCATAATTGTCTGAAAGTCCTGTAAATGGTGAGTCGCCTCTTCCGCAGATAGCCTGGTTTTCCTTAAATCCCTGTTCTACAGTTCCAAGTGAGAGATTCTTCTGCACGATACCCTTGAGATTTGTCCATCCCGTGATACCGCCTGACCATTTGATAGTAGTGCCAGCTGGATTTGTACCCTTGATAGTACCGCTATTGTAGCAATACATGATTGTGCCTTCTTCAGCAGCTGTGTTGTTGTTGCCGTTGCGCCCTGCGATACCGCCGAGGCCGCCGCCAGAACCAGAAAGATTATTCTGCAGCGTTCCTGTGTTGTAGCAATATTTGACGATAGCGGCATTTTCGCCCACGATACCGCCTGTCTTATTGTAGCCAAGTATATATGCACTATTTCCGCATCTGAGAACTGATGTGTTCGCTCCCGAAGGATTTGCGCTGTACATATTTGTACTTTCCTTAGAGCCAAGCTTTACAGGTGTGCCGGCAAATCCCACGATGCCGCCTACATTATAAGTATTTGGACAGTAAACCTGTGCACTATTTATGACATCCTCGATCTTACCACCGGCATTGAGTTTACCGCAAACTGCGCCTGCAAAATCAGTGCCGCCTGCTGCAGTGCTTGTATTTGATACATATCCGTTGATATTAAAATTTTTAACAGTTCCGCAGCCGTCATTTTCTGTGCTGCCAACGCATCCAAACAGACCAAGATATCCATTTGCTGATGCGATATAGATATTGCTGATCGTATGTCCTGCGCCATCAAACGTTCCGAGGAAAGCATATCCCGTCTGTGTCACATAAGTTGCAGTATCTGCTGCATTATAAGTAAATGTGGCATTTCCAATAGGAGTCCATGATGTTCCGCTCCATGTGCCTGAATTGTTGATTCCGCCAAGGTCGATATCATCCGTAAGAGTAACCGTCTTCCCCTCGAAAGTATCCTCATCGATATCACCTGCAGTGCCATTTACAATAGCCGCAAGACCTGCAAGCGCCTCAGCTGTCGAAATTTCAAAGCTCGTACCACTTGCAGAATACCAAGAAGTATCGATACCACCCGTCCACGCTGCAGAAGCTGAAAGCTCCGCCTCACCAGCCCACGCGCCAAGCTCCATTGTAAAGCACATAGACACTATCGTCGTCAGCACAAGCAAGAGAGATAAAATTTTTCTGCCTTTCTTCATAAAACCATTTCCTTTCTGGCATAAGTACCATCGCGCTCCAATCATTGCAAGTCAAAGCATCTGCAAAACCTCATGGCATTGCAATCCAGAGCATCTGCAAAACCTCATGGCATTGCAATCCAAAGCATCTGCAAAATCTTGTATCATTGTCCTGCACAATCTGCTTATGCCCCCATATTTTCTAGCAATATACATTGTCGAACCCACCTTTTTATTTTAAAACAAAACAAGACATTAGTAAATGATAATTTCGCAAACAATTCCACCACTCCTGCAGTTAAATCTTCAGAAAAAAACCAACTTCCGGCAGCAACGCTAGGCGGCAACAGACGACATCGGGCAGGCAACCGCAAATGGCAGCAGGCGGCAGCGACAGCGACGCTAGGCGGCAATTTGACGCGAAAGAAAACATCCCCCAGCTAAAAGCTGGGGGATGTTTTAAAGAAAGTGAGAAATCTATGAATTAGAGTTTTTCAAAAGTTTTACATTATGATCTTGCCCATGATATATTCTACATCATGTATAGATCCGCGGCCATATGCAGTCGAATATGACGTCATAGTATCGCATCTAAGTCTCATCAGATCCGAGACAGGCGTGTTCTCTGTGTTGTAGATATCGCCATCGTGTGCATATATCTGGAATACAAGAGTTGCGTCATTGTTGTCCACAAGACCATTGCCGTCCACATCACCAGAACGCGTACCGTCAGCTCCGTTCTCTACATACGTAAGGGAGGACTTCCCCCATGAAAGTTTGCTGTCGATCGTATCAGTATCCACATCAGCTTCCGGAATAAGGGCTACAAATACCTTATCAGGATTGTCACCAAATAGGTAATTTTCATCCTTAGTTACATACATCTCCCTGCCGTCATAATAGAATCCCTGACCCTCAGAAAGCACTCCGTCATTGTCTACGACAATCAAAAGCTTCTTTCCTGTAGGAGCATATCTATAATCCTCTACAGTGAAATCATATCCTATCCTTGGAATCACAGTCTGAGCAGTGAGTATCTGACCACATACAGAGCAATGAGTGCCGTCTGTGAGTCCTTCTGCCTTGTGTGTGCTAGGATATCCCTTGTCCACAACTGCAGTGTGCCCGAGTGGCTCAATATTTTTTTCAGACGTTGACGATATGATTCTCTTTTGATTCGCCAAGCCCTTGTTTACCGTAAGATCAATCGTATATACTGTCGTGCCGTAATCTACGCATGTAGGATCCTCTTCTACACCAGAAGAGATCTGACCTGCAGCCTTTGTGGCTGTAAGCGTAATAGTCTCTTCGCAGCCGGAAGCCATACATTTCACATCAGCAGCAGCACTAGTATGATCTTCATTCCATGTCCAATTTATAACGGCACCATCGAATTTATGTCCCGCAGCAGGAATATTTTCGCATCCCGAAAGAATCTTGCCGCATACGGAGCATTTTGTGCCTGCGGTATGTCCATCCGTCGTGCATGTAGCTGCCACAGCCTCGACTTCACTTGATGTATGATCAGCCTCAATAACCTCCGTAATCGTGTCCGTATATGTCTCGCCATTAAATTCAGCAGTTGCTGTATATGTTTTGACGCCGTCTATACCCTTTTCACATGAAGGCTCCGTGGTAATGGCACTTGTGATGACAGCATTTGCCACCTTTGTCGCTCCGCATTCGACACCATCCGAAGTATTTGAGCAGATGAAAAATGCCTTTGCACCGAGAGTGCCTGTCCACATCCATACTGGTTCATCATAATTGTGCCCCATAGCAGGTGTCACTATATCAGATGAATCAGTAAATGTCTGGTCGCCCTCTTTAACTGTTGCTGTATACATAGTACGCCCAGATGTAGTGCATGTCGCAAGTGATTCGATATTCTCTGTAATATAAGCTGTATCAGTCGGATTGTTCAGTCGTGTGCTCTTAGAGATGACATCTCCGCACTTCGAACAAGTAAGATTTACTCTTGCCGTGATATAGAGAGTTCCTGTCTCAGGCGGAATCCTTTCCTTTGTCCAAGTCCATTCTCCTGCCTCATAATCATGACCCGCAGCCTCAAGAATCCATGAATCAGCTTCAATCTCATCACTAGCCTTGATATCAGAATATGTCTTTTGACAGTCTGTACATGTATAATATAGCGAATTTCCTGCTGCAGTACATGTAGGCTCTTTCGCCTGTGTGCTTATCAGGTTGTGTGTGCTTTCCCAAGAATGTCTGAGATATGAATTTGTGCCACATCCGTTCTTGTAAACAGTCCCATATTGATTCTTCACAACACCATTCTTAAATGAAGCATCCGGATAAGACAAGAACTGAGCTGACTCCGAAGCATCAAGCGTGCTTGCCTGCCCTACAGTAAGATTGCCTCCCGATGCATCCTGATATGCACCCTGCTTATAGGAAATCCTTGAAAGTGTCAAAGTCCCGGAGTTATCTACCTTACCAAATATCGCACCTGTATATTGCGTGTCAGATTCACTTGAAGTGATGTCGCCTACAGTATAACATTCAGTCACTGCAGCAGTTTTGCCATTTTCTACAAAAATCAAGCCTGCGATACCACCTTCATTGTGATTTGAAGTGACAGTACCTGTATCAGAGCACTTACTTATCTCTACATCATGATCAGATGCATATGCCGCTCCGACGACACCGCCAGCACCGCCAGCACCATCAGCACCACCAGCACCACCAGCACCATCAGCACCGCCAGCACCATCAGCACCACCAGCACCACCAGCACCATCAGCACCACCAGCACTATCAGCACCACCAGCACCATCAGCACCACCAGCACCACTAGCGGATACTACAGAACCTCTGCTAAAGCATCCTGTGATAGTAATTGCACCATCCTCAGCTGATGCAAGACCTGCTATGCCACCTGCAAAGCAAGCATTGTCTGAAGACGTACCGGCAGAACTATCGCCAGTATCACCACCAGACGCACCGTCAGTGCCTTCGCCAGCACCATCAGTGCCTTCGCCAGTCGTGTCTTCTGACGTGCTTCCTGATGCACTTACTGATACATAGCTTCCACTATTTTTGATCGTGCCGCCGTCCATGCGTCCCACGATACCTCCCGCATAAGAAGTACCTGAAACAGTTCCCCTTACGATTACATTTGAAATCTCCGCAGGCGAAGTGATATAGCCAAACAAGCCTGCATATGAGTCACCGTCTATTCCAAGCGTGACTGTATGACCTTTTCCGTTAAATTTACCAGTGTATACAGATGAAGCATTTCCGATTGGCGGATAATCACCCACATCACTCACGTCTATGTCAGATGTCAAAATAGCATTTAGAGACTGAGTATCCACCCTTACGGAGTCAATCACAGCACTTCCGGCATTTACTACAGCTGCAAACCATCTGAGATCATTTTCACTTCCCAGCTTATATGCGCCATTTGACTTTTCTGGTACAGGCGTGTCAAGTATAGTAACTGCCACGCCGTCAGATTTTGAGACACCATCCTCTGCATATTTTACGACAACCATGCCATTGTCCTGAACTTCTGCCGTATATCCGTCATATCCATCGTCAGTATAGTCGAGTACAACCGTGCTTCCGTCAGAATATGTCGCAGCAACAGTCATCCCCGTCGGGTCAAATGCCTCATCCTTTGCATAAACCTTCCTTGTCGGCTCAGTCGTGATCTTGACACTTGCAAGCTTCTTAGGCTCTTCATATCCGCAAACCAAACATCTCCGTGCACCTATACTTTCGTCCCATTCATCATATGTACATGATTCTCCTAAAGATTCTTCAGTCAATATTTCCCCGCAGTCAAGGCATTTTTCTTCCGCTATATCATGCGTGCCATTGTTGTTTGAACTTGCTTCTCCACCAGTGGTATTTTCGTGCTTGCATGCTGCTGGCTTTGCAGTGTTTACAGTAAATGTTATGCTCCGCTCATCTACAGCGCCCATCCAGCCAGTATAGCCATACTCTCCACTTGAGTTTCGACCAGATATAGCTGTATTATAATTTGGTACTGTGTCAGTGAGTTCATCGGTACAAACGCTTGTCACGTAATCACCAATGGGATCTTGTGATGTCTTATCTAATGCAGGCTTTTGATTTTTCAGCTTAACAGACGCTGCCAAAAATACATATACAAGCGATGGATAATCATCGCGATATTCCCCTTCTGTGTATGGATTTTCACTTGTCGTATCTTCTTCACATGCGAGATATGTCTTATAATCTGTATACGGATCTGCATAATTATAACCATTTACATATCCACTTAAATTAATCTGCGCATTTTCACCAACATAAATGCTAGTCAAATTCGCACTATCGATGCCATAAGCAGTCATCATCTTTGCTATGTCTGCATATCCCTTAAGAACACAATAATGTGCAGAATAGCTTAATGACCCAAAACAATTTCTAGTATACAATAAAGGTGCTCCGAAAATTTCTGTCGGGTTTGCGACTTCTGGTGTATATGCTACATCTGTACTGCTCCAGTGCCACGTATCTGCGACTACAGTTTCGTCTGTATATGCAATCTTTACAGTCAGGTCATAATCGCTGTCTTCAGCTAGTGTCGCCATAGCTTCACCATCATTGTCAAGAATACTCAACCCAGCATCGCTGACATTGCCAGAGCTATTCATCCCCGCATCACCGACGTTGCCAGAGCTATTCACCCCTGCATCACCGACATTGCCAGAGCCATTCACCCCCGCATCAGCGACATTCCTTTCGTCAGTTGTGGACGCAAAACCATCAGAAGCTGCATATGTCGACAATGACATAATCGGCATCATCGAAATGATCATACACAGCGAGACAAAAATGGAAGTAATCTTTCTAGCTTTTTTTACCATATGATTCTTCCTCTCCTTTCTGAAAAACCCATTAACCCATTGCCATTCTGAAACCGCCCCGATTCCACTCAAACCCTTACTAGCTTCCTCGTCATATACCCTCACTGCACCATTCAGAACAGTCATACAAAAATAATTTTTGGCAGATCATACTCAAAATTCCACATTTCACATAAAAGCATTCGTAACTATTCATAGCCGAAAAGCCCCTTGTTTCGAAGTTGGAAAAACTCATGTCCAGTCGGTGCCGAAAATCCCCTGTCTCGATGCTGAAGAATCTCACGTCAAGCCAGAGCCGAAAGATTTCATGTATCGATTCTGAAAATTCTCTTGTCAAGCTGTCAGCTTTCTACATGAATCTGAAACTTGATGAATTCGAAACTTTCATTCAAATCTGTCACTTTTTTCACAAACAATATCTTTCCCCAAAATTTCAGCTGCAAAGTTCCAAATTTCTTTAAACATGCGGAAGTTCAATATACAATATAAAAGCTCAACGAGCAATAATCTATTTGATATATAATGTGATGTTTAATAATTAGCCAATCTTTTCCCACTTAAGAGCAACTTGAACAACTTAAACAGCTCATTGCTCATATCCAAACTTTATTATATATCAAAAATTGTAAAATAGTTAATTTTTTTACACAATTTGCAATATTTTTTATTATTTTTTGATTACGCGGCAGTAAAAAGCGAGCTTGTCCCTGCTTAGTTGCGATTTAAAACTTAAAACGCCAAGCCGTATTATATAGTACGACTTGGCGCTTTTTTGGTGCTTTTTGCAGTCAGTCAGCTGCCAAAGATTGATGCCTGAAGAATGACTTTCATCTTCTGCAATTTTCATCTTCTACGGTAAGCCTGCATTCTGATTGACTTTACGATTTTGTTTTTTCTGCTCGTTTCGATGCTTAATGTCTAACGAGACGCAGACATGCCTAGCGGAGCGTAGACTGCTTTCCTGCGAGATAACTGAGGAGTCTTACCGCACGTCCTCCATATCCTTCGCCTTCAACTGCCCAGGCTGCTGCATTGTCAGTGCCTTCAAGAAATATTACACCTGTAGCCGCGAGAATCATCATACCAGCATCTGCAGATGTGATCTCACCATTGCCATCAGCATCACCTACGAGACATGTTGCAATCTTAGTATCCTCGGCATACTTGATTTCGTAAGTTCCTGTAGTTCCAGATATTGACTTAGCTGTGATTTCCTCGTCATTAACTAATACTATTTCTCCGTCTCTCAGGGCAGTTATGTCAAATCCGAGTTTGTTATCCTTGAGTGCAGCATTTTCTATCTTGCTGTTTAGTCTGAGGTCAAGATCTACATAATTGCCCGTCTTGCATGAAGTACATGCATCTGACAGAACCTTGCCTGATTCATCTACTACCCAGCCCGTAAACGAATGACCTGTCGGAGAAATAAGCTCATGTCTCTGAAGAACTTCTTTACAAACCTTGCAGATCACGTAATCCGTAGACCCATACAGAGTACATGTGGCTGCCACACCCTTTTCAGATACTACTCTTACATGACCTGCAGCTGCGATGTCCTGAACATCCTTCGTCTGCTGTGCGAAGCTTGTGCCGTCGCTGTCAGTGAA
>CAVJDC010000010.1:21341-28513 GCA_963648085.1 Anaerovoracaceae bacterium | reverse complement strand
ATGTGTAAATGCGTGCATGGGGATGCCTTGCGAGTGTTGGGGTGCATTGCGATGGATGCAATGTGTAAATGATGACTTGATGATGGATTTGAAGGTGATTTGAATGAGACGGATTTCGAAAAGGATTATGTGCGGAAATGTTGCAATCGGTGGCGGTGCACCTGTTTCGATACAGTCCATGACGAATACGGATACTAGGGATGTGGCGGCGACTGTTGCGCAAGTAAGGAGACTTGAGGACGCGGGCTGCGAGATTGTGAGGATCTCTGTGCCGGACTGGCAGGCCGCGGAGGCGTTTGGGCAGATCAGGCGCAAGTGTCGCATTCCGGTGGTTGCAGATATTCATTTTGATTACAGGCTTGCTGTTGCGGCTATTGAAAATGGTGCTGACAAGGTGAGGATAAATCCAGGAAATATCGGCTCGAGGGAAAATGTAGAGGCTGTGGTGAAGGCCGCAGCTGCAAGAAGGATTCCCATTAGAATAGGTGTAAATTCAGGTTCGATTGAAAAGGATATTCTTGCAAAGTATGGCGGACCGACTGCTGAAGGGCTCGCCGAAAGTGCACTGAAGAATATCAAGCTTGTGGAGTCGATGGATTTCGATGACATTTGTGTGTCTGCAAAGGCTTCAGATGTCATCATGAATTACAAAGCATATAAAATCATCGCAGAAAAGACACATTATCCGATTCACATTGGTGTCACTGAGGCAGGGACGCCTTCGACTGGAGTCATAAAGTCTTCCATCGGATTAGGAGCGCTTCTTCTTGACGGGATAGGCGATACGATGAGGGTTTCGCTTACTGCTGATCCTGAAAAGGAGATTCCTATAGCTCGTGAAATCCTAAAGAATACAGGTCATTTTAAGGGTGGAATAGATTTTGTTTCGTGCCCGACCTGCTCAAGGTGCAAGACGGATCTGACTCATATTGCGGATGAGATAATGACAAGGCTTGGGGGAATTGAGCGTGAGATGATCACACATCAGCTGCCTAAGCTTAAGGTTGCAGTGATGGGCTGTGCTGTAAATGGTCCGGGGGAAGCGAGAGATGCTGATCTTGGAGTGGCTTGCGGCGAGGGAAAAGGCGTCATCTTTGTTGACGGTCAGATTGTGAGAACCGTTGCAGAAAGTGACATTTCTGATGCGATAATATCGGAAATCAGAAAGAAAATCGATTGATAAGACATTTTTGACGTGATAATGCCTAAAAACGGAAAGAAAATCGAATAAGTATAGAAAATTTCGATTAAATAAAAAAATCGTCCAAGCATAAAAATAAACAAATAAAGACATATTGTTAGATAAAAAAAGCTGACTAAGCAAAGAAGATTGACTGTATTATGAAGAATTTTATAGAAGAGCATATTGACTGGCAGAAGCTCGCTCCCCATGAACGGGGCGAGTTTCTTCTAAGTGTAGAGCAGGCGTCTCTTGTCGAAGAGACGCTGCAATTGAATATAGATGTTGCGGCAAATTTCGTAATACCGTATGACAGTCTGAATGAAATTACTGATGCATTGTGTAAAGAAATAGACGGGCTAAAGGACGTTTCTTTCAGATTTAGATATGAAAAGCCGATGGCGATTGCTAAAGAGGAAATAATGAAGCTTTCACTGCCGCACATGATAAATGGCATAAAAGATCTCGGAAGGCTGCGTCATACGATTGATATGGAGCGTATGGATGTAGAGGACGGAAATCTGATTGTCTATGCCCTCGGGGAGCAGACTGTTAAGAATTTGAATTTAAAGGCTTCTCCAGCTATGCAAAGTATGATCAAGCATGATTTTGGCATTGAATGCATGATTCTTTTCCGCAACAAGCAGGAAGAGTATGCTGAGAGGGTGAATGCATTGCAGCGGCAGACGGAGGAGGAGTTAAAACGTCTGAATGATGAGGCGTCAAAAGCGGCTGCTGCTGCGCGGGCTGCTGGTGCTGCAGGCGCCCAAAATGGTGCAGGCAGGGGCGCTGGTGCTGGTGCTGGCAAAAATGCCGCGGGCTGGGGTGCTGGTGCTGCAGCTGGCGGCGGTGCCGGAGGCGGCTTTTCCGGTGGTTCGGGATTCTACGGCGGGAATGGCGCCGGAGGGGGTGCGAGACCGGGCGCTCATCGGAAGCGGGGATATGAGGGCCCGGTGGTAGGTGACCGCATTGTGGGAAAGCCTATTTCGGGCGTGACTATTAGTCTTAAGGATGTAAACAAAAATAGCGGTGTCGTAGTTATCGAGGGCTCTGTTTTTAGATCGGAATACAGAACCATCAAGGGTGACAGGCGTATCGCATCTCTTTATGTGACTGATAAGACAGATTCGATTCTAGTAAAAATGTTCATATCGCCACAGAAACAGGTTGATTTTGAAGAGCATATCAAGACGGGAACTTATCTCAAAATAAAGGGTGAGGCTCAATTTGACAGCTTCGAAAAAATGACCGTCATAATGGCACAGAGCATTGAAAAGGCACAGAAAAAGCAGCGTGAGGACACATCGGAGCGCAAACATATAGAGCTTCATGCCCACACGAAGATGAGCCAAATTGACGGGATCATGGATGTCGCTGACCTTATAAATACAGCAAAATCCTGGGGACATCCTGCCGTAGCCATTACAGACCATGGCGTGGTACAGGCATTCCCTGATGCAGTTTCAAAGGCAAAGGATATCAAGGTTATTTATGGTGTCGAGGGATATCTTGTGGAGGACATTCCTCAAGCAGACGGAACAATCGATTACAAGACAAATCCTTCAAGACATATCATACTTTTGGCAAAATCGCAAATTGGCATAAAAAATCTCTACAAATTGGTATCATATTCATTTGTAAATTACCATTACAAAAGACCAAGAATGCCTAGATCAGAGATCATAAAGCATCGGGAAGGAATTATTATCGGCTCAGCATGTGAGGCCGGCGAGCTTTTCAGAGCAGTGGTAGAGGGGAAATCTGACGAAGAACTAGAGAAGATTGCATCATTTTACGATTATCTGGAGATTCAGCCGCGCTGCAACAATAGATTTATGCTGAAAAATGGTACTGTCGAGACCGAAGAGGAGCTTCTTGATTTCAATCGCAGGGTTCTGAAAATAGGAAGAAAGCTGGGTATGCCAGTAGTTGCCACATGCGATGCACATTATCTAAATAAAGAAGACTACATCTACAGAAATATAATAATGGCAGCTCATGGATTTAAAAATCTTGACGATGAGCCAAATCTCTACCTGAAAACAACAGACGAATTACTTGAGGAATTTGCCTATCTTGGATCTGAGGAAGCGGAACGTGTAGTTATTGACGATACGCATGCTGTCGCAGCGATGATTGATGACGACATAAAACCACTTTCTGACGAAAAGTGTCCGCCTTTTATCGAAGGCTCGGAGGAACGTCTTAGGACAAGATGCTATGACAAGGCTCACGAAATCTATGGTGATCCTTTGCCTGAAATCGTAGAGCAGCGTCTTGAAAAGGAGCTTAGCTCCATCATAGGAAATGGATATGCAGTGATGTATGTAGCAGCGGAAATGCTCGTACAAAAGTCGCTGTCTGATGGCTATCTTGTAGGCTCACGAGGCTCAGTAGGATCCTCATTTGCAGCCACGATGGACGGAATAACTGAAGTAAATCCTCTTCCGCCGCATTATATTTGCCCAAACAAAGAGTGCAAGCATAGTGAATTCCCTGAGACTTACTCTTCAGACTGCGGTGTAGACATGCCAGACAAGAACTGCCCGATATGCGGCACAAAATATATAAAGGAAGGTCACAATATACCATTTGAGGTATTCCTTGGATTTAAGGGAGACAAGGAACCCGATATCGACTTGAATTTTGCAGGTGAGTATCAGCCGGTCGCTCATAAATATGTGGAAGAAATATTTGGAGCAGAAAATGTATATAGAGCAGGAACTATAGGCACTATAAAAGAAAAAACTGCCCTTGTCTATGTAAAAAAATATCTTGAAGAGCGAGGCCGCATCGCAAACAAATGTGAAATGGAGCGTCTTGCACTTGGATGCAGCGGAGTGAGAAAGACTACCGGTCAGCATCCTGGCGGTATGGTAGTAGTTCCGCGAGGCCGGGAAATATATGAATTTTGCCCAGTAATGCATCCTGCAGAGGGACAGATCAAGGACACGATAACAACTCATTTTGATTATCATAAGATTGAAAAAAACCTCCTAAAGCTTGATATTCTGGGACACGATGTACCTACAATGATTCGAATGCTAGAGGATATCACAGGAGTGCCCCCTGAAGATATCCCACTTAGAGATGAAAAGGTAAATGCCATTTTCCTCGGAATAAGCACGCTTGATATAAAAATTGACAATTATAAGCAAAAGCATGGAACCTTCGGAATTCCAGAATTTGGAACAAGCTTTACGCGTCAGATGCTTGATGACACACAGCCTAAGCGTTTTTCTGACCTTGTAAGAATAGCAGGCTTCTCTCATGGAACTGACGTATGGCTAAACAATGCCCAGGAATTCATCCGCTCTGGTGTTGCAACGATGGATGATGCTATCGCCACACGAGACGACATTATGAACTACTTGATTTCGAAGGGTCTTCCAAAGCAGGATTCATTTACTATCATGGAGCGCGTGAGAAAGGGAAAAAGTATAACTGAAGAACAGGAAGCTCTTATGGTTGAAAATGATGTCCCAGATTGGTATATTGAATCGTGTAAGCGCATAAAATATATGTTCCCGAAGGCACATGCCGTGGCATATGTAATGATGTCCTACAGAATTGCATATTTTAAGGTTTATTACCCGCCTGCATTCTATGCTGTTCATTTCACTATTAAAATTGATGCCTTCAATGCAAAGGTATGCCTTGGCGGAATCGATGCAGTCACAGATATGATGGAACAGATAAAGAGCAAGGGCAATGATGCTTCAAACAAAGAAAAAGACGAAATTCTTGTGTACGAAGTAGTCTATGAAATGTATGCAAGAGGATATGAATTTTTGCCGCCAGAGTTAGGTAAATCGAAGGCTGTACATTTTGGCGTAGAGGACGGAAAGGTTCGTGTGCCATTCAGAGCTTTAGAGGGCATGGGAGAGACTGCTGCATTGAGTCTTGCGGAAGAATATGAAAAGAAACCATTTAGTTCGATAGAGGATCTGATGACAAGAACCTCTGTAAATTCAAGCAATCTTGAGATTCTCAGAGAAATGGGTGTCGTTAGCGGCTTGCCAGAATCGGATCAGCTGTCAATGTTTTCAATGCTTGGCTTTTGATTATACAATCGAGGCTTACATGAAAACCGACGAAGATTTCAAAATCAGGCCATTGAAGGTTTCAAAATCAGGCCATCGAGGGTTTCAAAATCAGGCCGACGAAGATTTCAAAATCAGGCCATTGAAGGTTTCAAAATCAGGCCATCGAAGGTTTCAAAATCAGGCCAACGAAGGTTTCAAAATCAGGCCATTGAAGGTTTCGAAATCAGGCCAACGAAGGTTTCAAAATCAGGCCAACGAAGGTTTTAAAATCAGGCCAACGAAGCTTTTAAAATTAAGCCGTCGAAGCCTTATGAATTATGCCACCCAGTCTAGCGAATATGTAATCTTAGATCAGCAGCCATGCCATATAGACTTTTTATCAGGAAGCTTCGACTTTTATAAGTCGGAATAGTTAAAAGATACAAGGAGATTATTGTGAGAAAAATACTTAATTATTTTACGGTAAGAGACTTGATACTCATAGCGGCCATGGCTGCTTTAGGCGTGGCATTAAAGCCAGTTATAAGTCCTGTAGTTCATTTGATCACTACACCCTTGCAAATTCCAGGAGGATCTCTTGCGGGAGGCCTGTATATGATGTGGATCGTGGTTGCGATGGGACTTACAGGAAAGCGCGGAACTCCGACAATGGTCGGTCTTGTGCAGGCTATTCTCGTTATGATCACAGGCATCACGGGCTCACATGGTGCGATGAGCTTAGTAAGCTACACTCTTCCCGGAATAGTTGTAGACCTTGCACTTTTCATTATGCGCCACAGAGTTTGCTGTCTGCCATGTTCCTTCGTGGCAGGGATGCTTGCAAATGTAACGGGTACAGCATGTACAAACATGATATTCTTCAATCTTCCGCTGATTCCGCTTATCTTAAGTCTTATAATTGCTGCATTTTCGGGAGCAATTGGAGGAATTATCTCATGGGGACTTCTAAAGTCGCTTAAAAAGTTTGGAATTGGTCAAATTGCGGAGGAGACCTCGGACGTCACCGGATGGCAGGATGAAGGCATGATTTCGGAAACGGAGGAGACCTCGGACGTCACCGGATGGCAGGATGAAGGCATGATTTCGGAAACGGAGGAAGCCCCGGATGTCGATAGGTGACAGACTATAGAAGATATTTCAAATGATGATAGCGGGCAGGACAGGGAAGAAGAAAACGAAAGGGACATGATTATGAAGGACAATACGAAGAATAAAAAAAATATTATAATTATAGCTGTCATATTGGTCATAATGGCTGCAGCTATCGCAATTCTTTTGTGCATCAATGCTTCTCAAGGAACCGATGTAGAGCGTGGACACGTTGCGGTGACCCAAAATGGTGAGATAGTCAAAGAATTCACTATGGAAGATATAGAGCAAATGGAATATACAGAATTTTACAAGAAAATAGTTTCATCATCATCTAAAGATGTAGAGGGAACCTTCCGTGGTCCAACTCTTGCTGACGTATTGACTGCGGCAGACGAAAATATTCTTGACGGAGCTGAAAATATAATAGTGCGCTCGGAGGATGACTTTGTATCGCAATTTTCTGTGGATGAGATTATGCAGAAGGATAACATTATATTGGCATATTCTGTTGATGGAGAATCGCTTGGAGATATGGACAATGGAGGGAGCGGTCCCTACAGAGTCGTAATCAATGAGGATGCATTCGGAAATAGAAGTGCAATGTACGTCTGTGAGCTGGAGGTTGAGTAATGTCAGATATCAGTGAAGATACTCGAACAACTACCAACAAGCAAGCGAAAGCTGCAGATGCCAAAGAGTGCTGCAACAATCAAGCTAAAGCTGCAGATGCCAAAGAGTGCGGCAACAAGCAAGCGAAAGCTGCAGATGCCAAAGAGTGCGGCAACAAGCAAGCGAAAGCTGCAAATGATAAAACGTACTGCAATAAGCAAGTAGAAGCTGCAGATGCCAAAGCA
>CAVJDC010000010.1:0-20568 GCA_963648085.1 Anaerovoracaceae bacterium | reverse complement strand
AAAGCGAGCAAGTTTTAAAATGAACAAATCGAATATCAGTCTCAGATAACGAATTCAAATGACATTCTTAAATATCAGTCTCAGATAACGATTTCAAATGACATTCTTAAATATCAGTCTTAGATAACGAATTTAAATGACGTTCTTAAGTATCAGTCTTAGATAACGAATTCAAATGAAATTCTTAAAGATCGGTTTTAAATAATGATTTTAAATGACGTCCCTAAACAATGGACTTGAATAACAGTCCTAAATAACAGTTTCAAATGATGATCTTAAAGGAATAAATATGCGGAGGCACACACTATGATCGAACTGAAAAATGTCACATATACATATCCGCAAAACAGCAAGCCAACATTAAATAGAATAAATGCTGTATTTGACACTGGAGAAATTGCTGCTATTACTGGAAAAAATGGCTGTGGAAAGACAACAGTCACAAAGCTTATCACAGGCGTTCTTAGACCAGATTTTGGAAAGATTTTTATAGACGGCGAGGATATCAGTGATATGGATCTATTTGAAATAGGGCAGCGTGCAGGATATGTATTTCAAGATCCGTCAAGACAGCTCTTCTGCGACAGCGTTCGTAGTGAAATTGCATATGGTTTAAAAAATTTAGGATTAAGCAGCGAGAAAATCATACAGGTGTCTGATTATTATATGGAAATGTTTCATATCACTCATCTTGCTGACAGATTTCCCGGAAAGCTGAGTCAAGGAGAAAAACAGAGAGTAGCATTAGCTGCAGTCCTTGCGATGGGAAACAAATATATCATTCTCGATGAGCCTACGACTGGTCTTGACATGCGTTCAAGAAAAAGACTCGGAGAACTGCTGATTCAGATAAGGGACTCAGGCAGAGGAGTCATTATAGTTAGTCATGAGAAAGAATTTTGTCAGACATATGTCGACAGGCAGTGGAATATGGGGGAGGTCACAGATGAAGCTTGATAATCTTGATGCCAGAATCAAATTGATTATGCTCATAGTTATCTCGACACTTTCTGTAATTATTCAAAATGTCGCCGCTATGGGGATTCTCCTGACAATCACATTGATGATTCTAATATTTGGCGGTGCAGACATGAAAGCTGCATTTGTGAGGATGAAAGGGCTGCTGCAGCTTATCTTTTCGATATTTGTTCTGCAATGTCTTTTTATCAGGTCTGGCGAGGCAATGATTGCAATCAAAGGCATTACCATAGTTACATGGGACGGCGTGACGACATCGGCAGTTGTGGCACTCAGGCTTTTTAATGTGATTCTGTCGGCGATGCTCGTCCTGACGGGCGAGGCTCGAGATTATCTTTTGGCATTGACTCAATGGAAAATTCCTTATGAGATTTCATTTATGGTAATGGCAGCTATAAGATTCATACCGATGCTGACTGAAGAGGCAAGAGATGTCATGTGTGCTGTTCAGATGAGGGGAACAAAAATAAAAGGCACAAGCATTGCTCATAAGCTGTCAGTTTACAAAGGAATGCTGATTCCGATAGTTTCTGGAGCTATCAGACGTTCAGAGTATATGGCTACAGCTATGGAGGCGAGAGCGTTTAGAGCTTTTCCAAAACGAACAAGCATGCGCAGACTCACGCTGAAAAAGAGCGATATAATATGGCTGGCAGTATTCGTAATATTGATGTGTGCAGTTGTGGTAAGCACCAAGCTTTTGGGATAAATCTCACATTCTAATGATATGCACAAACTGCAGATGCGATGATATGCACAAGCAGCAGATGTGATATGCACAAGCAGCAGATGTGATATGCACAAGCAGCAGATGCGATGATATGCACAAGCAGCAGATGCGATACGCACAAGCAGCAGATGCGATGATATGCACAAACTGCAGGTGTAATCTGTCAAGCGGCAGATGCCTAAGCCAAATAGACACAAATGAAGGCAATTTGTATTTGGGGACATATAGTGCTGCAGATATAATCGATATGTAAAATATGGTAAATATGTAAAAATATAGTTAAAATGCAGAAAAATAGCATAAATCCTTGCAGACAATTTAACAATGTGCTATAATGCCTATAGTTGTAATGCATACGGATGTTTTTACGAGAGTGGGTTATTTTTTCCCGCTCTTTTTATTGTAATGGATACTGTAAAAAAATGCACAAATGCACGAGGAATTACAGTAGTGTCAGATAGTATATGAAAATAGAGAGCGAACAAATGGCTCCAAAATTACAGCGGGAGACACAAAATGGCAAAAAAAAAGATAAAGGAAGCAGCCGGACAGCTGTTAGAAGGTTTTCTTATTGAAAATTCATTGGAATTGTTCAATGTAGAATATGTCAAAGAAGGCAGAACAAAATATCTGAGGGTTTATATCGATAAGCCTGAAGGCAGTGATGAAGAATATGTTTCTATAGAAGAGTGTGAGAATGTAAGCAGATATTTGAGTGATCGACTTGATGAGGAAGACTTCATCGAGGAAAATTACATACTCGAGGTCTCCTCACCAGGCATGGACAGACCACTTCTTAAGGATTCTGATTATACGAGATACGCAGGAAGAATTGTGGATATAAATCTTTATAAGGGATTTGAAGGGAAAAAGCTAATCACAGGAGAGCTTGTTGGCCTTGAGGATGGAAATGTAAAGGTTATTGATGAGGATGGCAAAACTATTTCTATTCCGAGGGAACAGATTTCAAAGACAAAGCTTGCTGTGATTTTTTAAGCAGGAAGCATCGACTTCTATAAATCGGAGCAGCTTCACGCTAGCGTCGTCAGTCTTTAGCCTTGCATGAGGCATATATTATTGATCATAGATTGCCATTGCTGCAATGACAATGGATATTTACAGATATTTGAGCCCGACCCAAATATTAAAGTTGCTGAAATAGTTGATTTACATTATGACAGATATTACTATAAAAATATACCCACAATATTTTATGTGACATTTATACGGTGACATTTACAAGATGACATTTACAAGATGACATTTACACAGTGACATTTACACGGTGACATTTACACAGTGACATTTGTACAATGACATTTATATAGTGACATTTATGCAGTATAGTGGGTAGTACAGAGAGGACGTTTGGAGATGAATCAAGAGTTTATTCTGGCACTTGAGGAGCTGGAAAAAGAGAAGGGAATTTCAAAGGATAAATTGATAGATGCCATAGAGCAGGCTATCGAGACTGCTTGCAAGAAATATGCCGATGGAAACAAAGGCATAAATGTCAACGTAAATATCGACAGAATTACAGGTGACATTGGCATTTATACAAAGAAAACTGTAGTTGCTGAGGAAAATGCATTTGATTATGACAACGAGCTCACGCCAGATGAAGCAAAGGCTATTGGCGATGATTATGAAATCGGGGATGTAGTTGAGATCAAGATTTCACCAAAGGACTTTGGACGAATTGCAGCGCAAACAGCAAAGCAGGTCATTGTACAGCAGATACGCGAAGCAGAAAGAGATAAGATCTTCAGTGAATTCAGCCAGCGCAGAGGAGAAATAGTTACTGGTGTTGTTCATAGAGTGACAAGCAGCAAGGTATTTGTGAATATAGGAAATGTAGAAGGAATCATTACTCAGGGCGAGCAGGCATCATGTGATATTTATACAGTCGGAGCTCACATCAAAGTATACATTCTCGACGTAAAGCGTGGCACAAAGGGTACTCAGGTATTCCTTTCACGTACGCATCCAGATCTTGTCAAGAGACTGTTTGAGCTTGAAGTCCCAGAAATCAAAGAGGGCGTCGTAGAGATAAAGAATATATCAAGAGAGCCTGGCTCAAGAGCAAAGATAGCTGTAAGCACACTAGATGCAAATATCGATGCAGTAGGCTCATGTGTAGGTCCTAGAGGCACAAGAGTTCAGGCAGTAGTTGACGAGCTTGGAGGCGAAAAGATTGATATTATAAATTGGAGTGATGATCCGGCAACTCTTATCAGAAGTGCACTCAGCCCAGCAAAGGTAGAGTATGTTTTTGTAAACGAAGCAGATACATCAGCTACAGTTGTTGTTCCTGACTTCCAGCTCTCGCTTGCTATTGGTAAGGAAGGTCAAAATGTGCGTCTTGCAGCGAAGCTTTGCAGATGGAAGATTGATATAAAGAGCCATACTCAATTTGAGGAAATGGGCGGTGAAGAGGCAGTTTTGGCTGCATTTGAAATTATAAGAGAAGAAATAGCAAATGAACAGTCACAGAATGCCGCAGCCAGAGCAGATGACGGCATAGTTGAGATTGCGGAAGCAGATGACAGCATAGTTGAGATTGCCAAAGCAGATGACAGCATAGTTGACATTGCAGATGCTGATGATGACATAGTTGAGATATCAGCTGATGACGACGATATTATAGACGATATTATAATCGAAGCAGACGAAATCGATGATGATATCGTATTTATGGATTAAGAGGTCTCTGTGATGAAACAGAAAAAAATCCCGATGAGAAGGTGCGTAGGCTGCATGCAGTCAAAACCAAAAAAAGAGCTCATCAGAATCACGGCAGACGGTGAGGGCAGTTTGGCTGTAGATATCACTGGAAAAGCTATGGGCAGAGGCGTATATCTTTGCGCAGATCCAGATTGTCTGAAGAAAGCCAGAAAGAAGAATGCTATCACAAGAAGCCTGGGACAGGGTGCTTCTGCAGAGGTTCTTGATAGATTGTCAGAAGAAGTCGCAGCGGTATCGCAAAAAAAACAAGAAGAAAAAGCATAAAGAGAAAAATTTAAAACAAACAAAATCATATTATGAAAAATAAAAAACTGACAGGATATCTGGGTCTGGCAAGACGAGCCGGGAAATTACTCTCAGGATACAAGACATGTCAGAATTACATCGGCAAAGGCAGCCGCATAAAGCTTATGATCATAGCTGCCGATGCATCGCAGAAAACTCAAGACAGATTCACATCATTATGTAAAAGATATGGTGTGCCTGTATATATTTATGGCTTGACAGACGAGCTTTCACAAGCTGCTGGACTGCCGGGCAGAGGTATTTACGCAGTTACTGACAGTAATTTTGCGGAAGCGATGATAAAGGAGATCGAAAATGAACAGATAGTGCCGAAATAGTGCGAAGGAGGTTATCATGGCAACAAGAGTATATGAGTTAGCCAAGGAGTTGGGTATTGAAGCCAAGGTAATGGTAAAAAAACTCAATGAAATAGGAATAAAAGCATCAAATCACATGAATGCAATCTCAGACGAGGATTGCGAAAAGGTGAGAAAGATGTATAAAGAAAATAAATCGAGCGGAGGCAGTGCACCTGCAGAAAAAAAGGCAAGTGCTGCAAATCCGAAAGAAAAGGCAAAAAAGCAGGATTCTCGTGCTGCAAAGGGTGCTGACGGTGACGAAAAAAATATTTCAAACGGACAAAATAGCATACCAAAGCAGCAGCCAAGCAAGCAAGGCGCAGGCGGAAAAAATGATAACCGTCAGAGCACCAATCAGGCTCAAAATCGTGATAAAAATAATCGTCCAGCAGGCAATGCAGGCAGCGCAGGCAATGCAGGAAATGCAGCCAATGCAGGAAATGCAAGCAATGCAGGCAGCGCAGGCAGCCGCAAGCCTGGCAGCGTAAGCGGTCAAGATAACCGCAGGGTAAGCAATGCAAGCGGTCAAGATAACCGCAGAGCAAGCAATGCAAGCGGTCAAGACAATCGCAGGACGAACAATGCAGGCGGTCAAAACAACCGCAAATCAGTCAATGCAGGTGGTGCAGGCAATCGAGGTGCAGGTTTCACAGGTGGCTCACATGCTGACAGACGCGACAATCGCTCATCAGGCTCACAGACCCAGCACCAGAACCGCAGCAACAGACGAAATAATGACAGAAACAATTCAAATGGTTATGGCAGTGGAAGCAGCTACAACAATAACAACAGCAAACACAGCAATATGTCAAAGCCAGGTCAGCGCAGCAAGCGTGACAGAGAACATAGAAAAGAACAGCGTAAGGAAGAAGCAAGACGTGCTGAGGAGATGGCAGCAGCTATCCCTGCAGATGCAGTCGTAGTCACAGTTCCTATTACAGTAAAGGGACTTGCGGAGCAGATTGATGTAGCTGAGACAAAAATCATCATGACACTCATGAAGAACGGCATCATGGCAAATGTAAACCAAAATCTTGATGGAGATATCGTTCAGATTCTCGGTGACGAGCTCGGAAAGAAAATCATAATCGGAGAGATTGAGGAAGAGGAAGAAGAAGAAGGAATCGAAAATTTCACTGACCGTGATGAAGATCTTAAGCCTAGACCTCCTGTTATCACAGTGATGGGACATGTAGACCATGGTAAGACATCTCTCCTCGACAAGATCAGACATTCTAGCGTTACATCAAGTGAATCAGGCGGCATCACACAGCATATAGGTGCTTCAGAGATCACCCACGAGGGACAGCGTATCGTATTCCTTGACACGCCAGGTCATGAGGCATTTACGGCTATGCGTGCGAGAGGAGCATATATCACGGATATTGCAGTTTTGGTAGTAGCTGCAGATGATAGTGTTAAGCCACAGACAGTAGAAGCTATCAGTCATGCTAAGGCTGCAGGAGTACCTGTTATCGTTGCTATAAACAAGATAGATAAGCCAGGCGCAAATCTCGACAAGGTAAGACAGGATCTTGCCGAAAATGGACTTCTCGTCGAAGATTGGGGCGGAGACATTATCAGTGTTCCTGTTTCAGCAAAGACAGGTGAAGGGATTGATACACTGCTTGAGATGATCCTTTTACAGGCAGAAATGCTCGAGCTTAGAGCAAATCCAGATCGCCTCGCTCTCGGTACTGTCATCGAGGCAAAGCTTGATAAGCAGAAGGGCCCTATAGCTACACTTCTTATTCAAAATGGTACACTTCATGCGGGCATGTCTGTAGTAGCAGGAAATTGCAGCGGACGCATCAGAGCGATGACAAACTTCAAGGGCGACAAGCTAAAGAAAGCTGGCCCGGCAACAGCCGTTTCTATCATTGGTCTGTCAGATGTCCCTGAAGCAGGTGACAGCTTCAATGCAGTAAGCACTGACAAGATTGCAAGAGAAATTGCAGAAAATAGAAAGAATAAGCAGAGAGACCAGATAATGCAAAAGACTGCAAGTGCAACTCTCGAACAATTCTTCAATCAGCTTGGCGACGAGGTTAAGGAACTTAATCTCATTGTAAAGGCTGATGTAATGGGTTCTGTAGGTGCACTTGTATCATCACTTGAAAAGATAAAGGAAGAAAATGCAGTTGTAAAAATTATACATAAGGCTGCAGGTACGATTACGGAAGGTGATGTCACACTCGCAAGTACTACAGGTGCTATCATTATCGGCTTTAATGTAAGACCGACTATGCCTGTTGCAAGTGCTGCACAGCGTGAAGGCGTAGAAATCAGGACATATAGCGTAATTTACGAGGTAATAGACGATGTAAAGGCAGCCCTCAAGGGCATGCTCGATCCAGAATTTAAGGAACAAGTACTCGGAAATGTTGAAGTAAGAGATACATTCAAGGTTCCAAATGTCGGCGTTATTGCAGGTGGATATGTTCTTGATGGTAAGGTTGAGAGAAATGCTGGCGTAAGAGTTGTCCGTGAGGGCATCGTTATCCACGAGGGCAAGATTTCTTCGCTGAGAAGATTCAAGGATGATGTGAAGGAAGTAAATCACGGCTTCGAATGTGGTATCGGTATTGAAAATTACAATGATCTCAAGGTAGGCGATATTATCGAAGCTTATAAGATGATTGAAGTTGAAAGAAAGTAGAATAAAACCGAATGGCAAAAAATTATAGAGCAGGCAGGCTCGGAGAAGAAATCAGAAAGACAATCGGCATGATGCTTCTCACCGAATTGAAGGATCACAGACTTCAGGGAAAAATGGTGAGCGTGACTGATGTGGATGTCAGCTCTGACGGAAGCTATGCTACGGTATACTTAAGCGTGCTCGGAAGCAATATTTCGTCAGATACCGCAGAAGACGAAAAAAATGATGTGCTCGCAGCAATGAAAAGCGCTGCGGGCATGATCAGACACCAGCTTGGCAGAGATATAAAGGTAAGACATGTACCTGAGCTGACTTTTAAATATGACAGCGCAATGGAATATGGCCGTCATATGTCGCAGGTCATCGATAGTCTGCACATCAGCAATGACGAAGATAGTCATGACGAAGATGGCCGTGACGAAGAGAGTTATGACGAAGATGGTCGCGATGAAGATGGTTATGACGAAGATGGTCGCGACGAAGATGGCTGCGACGAAGATGGTTGCGACGAAGATGGTTGCGACGAAGATGGTGAGGACGCGCAAGAGAATATTGACGAAAAGTAAGAACTAAAAGACGGATGGCAGCAAATGCTGTGATGGTGATGATAGCAGCGACATCAAGCTGCATAATATGACATTTAAATTAAATGGGAAGGAGACTGAATATGTGGAACGTAGAAAAAACAACCGCTGAAAAGATGAAGCCTGTAGCGGATGCTCTTTTGTCCGCCGAATCGATGTATATTGTATCACATATAGTTGCAGATGGTGATGCTATGGGATCATGCGCTGCACTGTGCCACGAAATGAGAAAGCTTGGGAAAAAAGCTGATGTACTTTTCGAGGACAGTCTCGCAGAAAATCTCCTATTCCTTGATAATGACTATGTCACATATGTCGATGAAGATACCCAGCTTGAGACTCGCGATCTTTGTGTAGCTATCGACTGCAACAACATTTCGAGATTTCCGAAGCGCGAGCATATTTATTTTGGATGCGGCAGACAGACAGTATGTATCGATCATCATGCGACAGGCGGAAAGCTTGCAGAGATTGATTATGTAGATCCGGATGCTGCAGCGACAGCTGAGATCATGTATGAGCTTCTTATCACGATGGGGATAAAGCCAGATGCAGAAACCTGTGAAGCAATATATACAGGCATTTCGACAGATACAGGAAGGTTCCAGTATGCAAACACATCCAAGAAGACGCACCTCATAACAGCTGAACTTTATGATTCGGGTATAGAGCCAAACAAATTAAATGTAATTCTTTACCAGAGTGAAAGAGCACAAAAGCTGAAGCTTAGAACCCTAATTATGTCTACGATAGAAGTGCTTTGCGGGGGACTTCTGACTATGGCATATGTTTCACTTGATATGTACAGGAAAGCTGATGCTCACGTAAATGAAAGTGACGGAATGAATGCTCTCATCAAGGATATAAAAGGTGTGGAGCTTGCTATCTTTTTCAGAGAAGTCAGCGACAGCGAAGTGAAGGTTGGATTCAGAAGCAAAGAGTATATAGACGTATCCGAATTCAGTACGCTATTTGGAGGCGGAGGTCATGAGCATGCTGCAGGCTGTACTATATATGCAAATCTCGATGAGACAATCGAAATGATGAGAGATGCGGCTGTAAAATATGTAGAAGCCTTTGAAGCTGATCATCCTGCGATGAAGCGTATTGCTGAAGCCATCGATGAATAAAAGAATAAAAGCGTGCGAGCTGTAAATTCTCTCACATGAGGATATAGCTCGCACAGTATAAAGAACCACAATGACATCAACGAGCTGTTATGACTTCGAATAGCTGCGATGACATCAACGAGCCGTTATGACTTCGAATAGCTGTGATAACATTAAAGAATCGATATGACTTTGAATAGCTGCGATAGCATTAAAGAATCGATATGGCTTCGAATAGCGGCGTTGACATCAAAGGCTTATGACTATATCAAAGAATTTGGATTATACTAAAAAGTTGAAATGGCAGACAGCGAAAGGACGAAAGGAAACTGTATAATGGATGGTTTTATAAATCTTATAAAGCCTGCAGGGATGACGTCACATGATGCAGTTTTCATGCTGCGTCGTATCCTGCGCACAAAAAAGATAGGACATACTGGTACATTAGATCCGATGGCGATGGGAGTCCTCCCTATATGTATTGGAAAAGCGACGCGTGCTGCAGAATATCTAGAGGCAGACAGAAAAAGATATAGATGCGAGATGCTGCTGGGATATCATTCCGACACGGGCGATATCTGGGGAAATATCAGCAAATACAGCAGACAGCCGAAGTCCTCAATATTGACAGATGCCGAAAGCGCATGTTTTGCTAAGGCAGAAAACGCGGGCTTGACAGATGCCGAAGGCGCGCGATCAGCCGATACAGAATGTTATTTCGTTGACGATTCGACTTTTAGAGATGCGATTTTGAGCATGCAAGGAAGGCAGCTGCAATATCCACCGGCATATTCGGCTGTACGCAAAAATGGACGCAGACTTTATGAATATGCTAGAGATGGCATAGAGATAGAAGTTGAGCCAAAAGAGGTTCTTATATACGAAATTACACCGGTTAGAATTTTTCACGAGCCGAATCGTGCAATATTTGACGTTGAATGTTCAAAAGGCACTTATGTAAGGACGATTTGTGAGGAAATAGGCAGAAGGCTTGGTACAGAGGCTATTATGACTAGCTTGATAAGGACAGCAAGTGGCAGCTTTTCAATCGAAGATGCAATTACCTTTGAAGATATTATAGATGATGTGGCAAAGCAGACCGGCATGGATTATGATGGGATAATAAACCCCGGAAGAAAGCCCAAACCCCTTGAACTTGATGTTTCAGGCTTCATCCTCGAAACAGGCGGAAAGCTCAGCAGCTTAGGCAAGATCGTACTTAATGATACAGAATTTAAGAAATTTATAAACGGCGGGAAAGTAGCACCCAGAAAGATTACGTCACAGGAAAGAAATAGAAAAGATCCTGATTCTAAATTTGCCGACGTCTACAGAGTGTACAGCGAGACTGGTGTATTCGCAGGAACCGCATTATTTGACAGAAAAAGAAAGGTATTTACCCCGGGGAAGGTATTTTTCAAATGAAAGTATTTTATAACTTAGAAGAAATTGAAAATATGGAGGAAACCGCGATTGCACTAGGCAATTTCGATGGAATCCATAAGGGTCATCAAGCTCTCATAAATAAAGCTGTAGAGGTGGCAAAGGAAAAAAATCTCAAAAGTGCTGTATTTACATTTACCAATCATCCGGGAAATGTCATGGCAGGCAGCTGCGTAGTAAAAAATCTTGTCTATCAGGACATGAAAATCAAACTTCTTGAGGATGCAGGCATAGATTATCTTTTTTCAATCGACTTTAGCAATTATATCATGAGCAGACCGCCAAAGGAATTTATCGATGATATTCTTATCGCAAAATTCAATATAAAGGAAGCGATTTGCGGCTTCAATTACACTTACGGATACAAGGCTGCAGGCACCTCCGCCACTCTTGCGGAGTATGCCAAACAGAAAAATGTAGGAGTAAATGTGATAGATGCAGTAATGGACGAAGGTCAGGTCGTAAGCAGCACGCTGATAAGAAATCTTATTGCGGAAGGAAATGTCGAGAGAGTTACAAGACTTATGGGCAGACCTTATATGATGAGAGGCAAAATCATCCATGGAAATAATCTCGGAGGACCAGTTTTGGGATTTCCGACATGCAATATTATACCAGACGAACAAATGGCAGTACCGCACAGGGGTGCATATGCAGCCGAAGCAGTAATTGATGGCAAAAGATATTTTGGAATGGCAAATGTTGGAAAAAAACCTACCGTTGGATCAGATGAGGTCAGCGTAGAGACACATATCTTTGACTTTGATCAAGACGTATATGGCAAAGATATAGAAGTTTATTTTATAAAGCTTCTCAGAGATGAAAAAAAATTTGACGGCCTTGAAGCATTAAAAGCACAGCTCGAGTATGATAAGTCAACTTGCAGAAAATATTTCGGTATATAGTTTGACCGTAGTGAATAATGCAGAGAATAATGCAGAGAATAATGCAGAGAATAATGCAGTGAATAATGTAGTGAATAATGCAGTGAATAATGTAGTGAATAATGCAGTGAATAATGCAGTGAATAATGCAGTGAATAATAAAGTTGAATAACGAATAATAATTCAACAATAGAGAATAATAGCCTTGACAGTATATGAAAAAAAAGATATACTATTCAAGGCTTTTAAATTGAGCCTTGTGCTGTGTTCTTGCGCAGCTCCGGCGCCCTACCCGGCACATGGCTATGATTAGAACGAAAAGGAGACTATAGACATGATTACAAAGGAAATTAAAGAACAGATTATTAAGGAATATGCGACACACGAAGGAGATACTGGATCTGCAGAGGTTCAGGTAGCTATTCTTACTTACAGAATCAATGACCTCAACGAGCACCTCAAGGTTCACAAGAAGGATCATCACTCAAGAAGAGGCCTTTTGAAGATGGTAGGTCAGAGAAGAAATATGCTCGCTTATCTTAAGAGCAAGGATCTTGACAGATATAGAAATCTTATCGCTCGTCTTGGTTTAAGAAAATAAAATTCTGAAGATATTCTCAGCGGGGTTGTATTTTTTGCATCCCCGCTTTTTACTCATTAAACGGAGGTTAGAATATGAGGTTTGAAGATTATAAAACATACAGAACTGCCATAGGCGGAAGACTTCTTCAGGTAGAAATCGGCAAGGTAGCTGGCATGGCAAATGGCGCTGCCACGCTGAGATATGGCGACACAGTTGTAAATGTCACTGCTACATGCTCTGCAGAGCCTAGAGAAGATATTGACTTCTTTCCGCTCAGCTGTGACTACGAAGAGAGAATGTATGCAGCAGGAAAGATTCCAGGCGGATTCATCAAGAGAGAGGGAAGACCTACGGAAAAGGCTATCCTTTCGTCAAGACTTATTGACCGTCCTATCCGTCCGCTGTTCCCTAAGGGATTTTACAATGATGTAGTAGTTGTTGCTACAGTTATGTGTGTGGATCATGACTGCCCTTCAGATATTACGGCTATGATAGGCTCATCTGTTGCGCTTTCTATTTCGGATATTCCTTGGGACGGACCTACAGGTTCTGTCTCAGTAGGTCGTATTGATGGCGAATTTGTCATCAACCCTACTCAAGCTCAGCGAAAGGAAAGCGACATCGACCTTAAGGTATCAGGCACAAAGGATGCTATCATGATGGTTGAGGCGGGCGCAAATGAAGTTCCTGAAGATGTGATTCTCGATGCTATCATGTTTGCTCATGAGGAAATCAAGAAGATCGTAGAATTTATCGAGCAGATCACTGCTGAGGTGGGCAAACCAAAGAGAAAGCTTCCAGAGCATGAGATTCCTGAAGGACTTGAGGAAGCTATTAGAGCCGACGAGACTGCACAGATGAGAGAAACTATCCAGATTCATGACAAGACAGAACGTCAAAATGCAATGGATGCTCTTGAAGCAGCTACGAAGGCAAAGTTTATAGAGATTTATCCTGAAGCAGGAAAAGACATCGATGATATTCTTTACAAGATAAGAAAAGAACAGATGAGAGATCTCATCATAAATGAAAATAAACGTCCTGACGGAAGAACTACCACAGAAATCAGACCTATCTGGTGCGAGACAGGTTTCCTGCCAAGAACACACGGATCAGGCCTCTTTACAAGAGGTCAGACTCAGGTTCTTACTGTAACTACACTTGGCACAGTGGGCGAAAGCCAGACTCTTGATGGTATTTCAGAAGAGACAGAAAAGAGATATATACACCATTACAATTTCCCTGCATATAGCGTAGGCGAAGCACGTACATCGAGAAGCCCAGGCAGAAGAGAGATTGGACATGGTGCACTCGCAGAGCGAGCACTCCTTCCTGTAATTCCTTCAGTTGAAGAATTCCCTTATACTATCAGACTTGTTTCAGAGGTTCTTTCTTCAAACGGAAGTACATCTCAAGCATCCGTATGCGGAAGCTGTCTGTCACTTATGGATGCAGGCGTGCCTATCAAGGCTCCAGTTTCAGGTATAGCAATGGGTCTCATCAAGGAAGGGGACAAGATTGCTATTTTAAGTGATATCCAGGGGATGGAAGACTTCCTCGGCGACATGGATTTCAAGGTAGCAGGTACAGAAAAGGGCGTGACTGCTATCCAGATGGATATCAAGATTCATGGTCTTTCAAGAGAAATCCTTGAGAAGGCATTGCTTCAGGCTAAGGAAGGCAGAGCATATATTCGTGAAAAGATGCTCGAGGAGATTCCAGCACCTAGAGAAGAAATGTCACCTTATGCTCCTAGAATCATCACTATGCAGGTACCAGTTGACAAGATCAGAGTTATCATTGGACCTGGAGGAAAGACTATAAATAAGATCATTGACGAGACAGGTGTAAAAATCGATATAAATGATGAAGGACAGGTATTTGTCGCTTCACCTGATATGGATTCGGCTCAGGCAGCTGTTGAGATGGTCAACCTTCTCACAGCAGAAGCTGAGGTTGGAAAGAAATATTCAGGTCCTGTAAAGAGAATCATGAAGTTTGGTGCATTTATCGAAATCCTTCCAGGTAAGGAAGGTCTGCTGCACATCTCAAAGATGGCTAAGCATCGTGTAAATGCTGTCGAAGATGTCATGAATATCGGCGACATCATAGATGTAATAGTATATGAAATCGACGATCAGGGCAGAATCAATCTCAAGAGAGCTGATATGTAAGATTTGGCCTGTTCAGGCACAGATGATTAATATTGCTGAAAGGACATATAGTTAATGACAGAAATCAGAAAGTTGAACTGCGGGCTAAGGATGGTACTCGACAGACTTCCTTATGTGCAGTCTGTGACGACTGGCATATGGGTGAAGGCTGGATGTGTAGATGAGGAAAATCAAAGACTCAGCGGCATGTCACACTTTATAGAGCATATGATGTTTAAGGGTACCTCGAAGCGTTCTGCACGTGACATAGCTGCAGATGCAGACGCACTCGGTGCTCAGATGAATGCTTTCACATCAAAAGAATCTACATGCTATTACATTAAGAGCTTCACCTCAAACGTCAGTGAAGCGTGTGAGATTCTGATTGATATATTGACAGATTCTATTTTTGATACTGCGGAGATGGCAAAAGAAAAGCAGGTAGTCAAGGAAGAAATGAAGATGGTTGAGGATTCTCCTGACGAGGATGTCATGGATCTTATGTATGAGGAGCTTTTTGCAGGTGAACCTCTCGCAAGATCTATTCTCGGGACACCGGAGACACTTGATTCCATTACTCAGGATGATATAAAAGCTTATATCGCAAAGGAATATACTTTAGATAATATAGTAGTTTCAGTTGCAGGAAATTTCGACGTTGATAGTGTATGTGATCAATTCGAGCATGCACTTTCATGCATGACACCTGCCAAGAAAGAAAAGGCTCACGAGCCTGTTATTTACGTGCCTTCATTTAGGACAAAAATCAAGGATATCGAGCAGAGCCATATATGCATTGCGGCGAGAGCAATTGAGTATGGTCACGATGATATTTCTGCACTTCAGCTTGTGAGCAATATCATGGGCGGCAGCATGAGCTCCCGTCTTTTCCAAAATATTAGAGAAGAGAAAGGGCTTGCATATACTGTTTACTCCACATGTGCAGCGCATGAAAAGGATGGCTTTTATGCTATCTGTGCCGGAGTGGCGCATGACAAGATCGAGGACACAGTCGCAGCCATCATAGATGAGCTCGAGATTCTTGCAGCTCACGGAGTAACTGACAAAGAGTTAGAGACAGCAAAGGCTCAAGTAAAGGGCGGACTCATATTTAGTCAGGAAAGTACGGGAAGCCGTATGCTTTCTGCTGGGAAGAGAGCTCTTTTGAAAAATCAAGTCAAGTCTCTTGAGGAGCTTGTCAAGTCAATAGATGATGTCACTAAGGATGACATTTCAAGAGTTGCGGCCATGATTACAGACGCGTCGTCTTATTCGGGTGCACTTATCAGTAAGAGGGATGTCGATTTATCTGCTCTCATAAGATAGTATCAAAGTAAATTGCCGCAGCAGACTTAGTCTGCTGTGGCTTTTGTGCAAAAAATAAAAAAATATCACAGAACATGCATCTGAAAAATATCAATTATGAAACATGTAGCTATCAATTGAAGAACATATTTCTAAAGTAAAATCTAATTGCTAACGCGTGCAGAAAAACAAAAACATATCGACTTAAAGTTCCTATATTCAAACGAAAAACCAGCGAATAAGACACACGCAGAAAAATGAAAGCACATAGCATATGAAGCGCCCGCAAAGAATTAAAAGCATGAAAAATTAGTGGCCAAGTCGCTTGTGAAGAAATGAAAGAATGGAGCATGAAGCGTCCGTTGAAAAGTGAAAGTAAGAAAAATTAGTGGCCAGGTCGCTTGTAAAGAAGCGGAAAAATGGAGCATGAAGCGTCCGTTGAAAAGTGAAAGTAAGAAAAATTAGTGGCCAAGTCGCTTGTAAAGAAGCGAAAAAATGGAGCATGAAGCGTCAGCAGAGATAGAAAAGCGTACCTATTATAGAACGTATATGAGGGGGTATAAGATGGATTCTTTACAGAAACAACTTATAACAAATTCAGATATTCCTGAGGTTACCGAGGAGTTTTTTAATGCAGCCAATGAACTGCAAAAGATACTTATGATGCACAGCTGTGCGATCAGGGAGCTCAAGACAAAGGTTGAGGTTCTAAACGATGAACTTTCTATACTGAGTCAAAGAAATCCGATAGAATTTATCACTACAAGAGTAAAAACACCAAAGAGCATTTACACAAAGCTAAAGAGAAAGGGATTTGAAGTTTCACTTGAATCGGTGAGAAAAAATCTCTTTGATGTGGCAGGAGTGAGAATTATATGCTCATTTGTTGATGATATTTATAAGATTGCCGAGATGATCTCAAAGCAGGATGACATTGTTGTATTAGAGACAAAGGATTATATAAAGAATCCAAAGCCAAATGGATATCGAAGTCTTCATATGATATGCCAGATTCCTGTATTTTTCTCGGACAGCAAGGAACTTCTCAATGTAGAAGTTCAAATCCGAACTATTGCCATGGACTTTTGGGCGTCTCTTGAGCACGATCTCAGATACAAGAAAAATCTACCTGAAATTGGTGATATTCAGCAAGAACTTAAAGAATGTGCAGATACAATCTCGAAAACAGATCTTAAGATGATGGAGATTCGTGACAAGCTGGAGATTATAAAGAAAGATAATGAATCGCAAAATCAAAAGAAAAACGATAGCTTGAAATGATCAAAATGATCAAAATGGTCAAAATGGTCAAAATGGTAAAAATGCTCAAAATGATTAAAATGAGCAAAAAGATGCAGCCGAGACAAAGGGATACAGAAGGTGCAGCATATGACATCTGAAAAAAAGCAAAAGAACAGCGACATGACGAAAAGTAAGCTGACAGAAAAAAAGCATGGCAAGTCGGTTGATAAGAAGCAAGTCAAAACAAATGCTATGCGGATGCTTGATACAGCTGGCATAGAATATGAAAGCGAATATTATGAGCTGGAAAATGGATTTACGAGCGGATCAGATATAGCAAGAATGCAGGGACAAGACCCAGATTCAGTTTTTAAGACCTTGGTAACTGAAGCCAATACAGGCGAACATTTTATATGTGTCATTCCTGTAGACTGCGAACTCGATTTAAAAAAGGCGGCGAAGTTTTTCGGAGTAAAAAAAATGGAAATGCTTCCCATGAAAAAGCTTCTTGACCTTACGGGATATGTTCATGGTGGATGCTCCCCAGTGGGGATGAAAAAGCTATTTCCTACAGTAATTGACGAGACTGCGCAGCTTTTCGATACAATATACGTAAGCGGAGGGAAGGTGGGGCTTCAGATAAATCTTTCGCCCCATAAGCTTGCTGAGGCTGTCAAGGCTGAGTTTTCAGATGTTACAGTTTAAAAATGATATCACACAAAAGTTGTTCAAAATATTATATGCAAAACAAATATATTAAATAATATGATTGACATACGATATAAATTGTGATATTCTGAACGTGGAAAAAGAGTACACACATCTACTGGCCGCATTTGACGAAAGTATTTACTTATTTTATATTGTCATATGTTGATGCATGTGGATCTTTTTTCAGAACATAAAGATCATTATTAAAGTTTTTTTACACTTTTGAAAGGAGCACTAAAATGAAAAAGCCATTTTTCTGGTGGACAGACGAACAGAAGGCATTCCAGAAGGAAATTAGAGAATTCGTAGAAACTCTCGTATCTTATGAAGAAAAGACAAGATGGACTAGAGAGCATCCATTCTGGATTTACGAACAGTTCCAGAAGACAAATTATGTAGGCGCTGCAGTTCCAAAGGAATACGGCGGTCTCGGTCTTGGCGTTACTGGTTCTTGTATCCTCGCTGAAGAAATTCACTCAAGAATGCCAGGCGTTGGTCGTTACATCGTTGGCAACATGAACGGTGGTCTCATGCAGATTGTAGAATCAGCTACAGAAGAACAGAAGAAGAAGTATCTCCCTGACATCTGCAAGTGCGAGATGGGTGCTGTAGTTATCACTGAAACTACTGCCGGAACTGATGCTGCTGGTATCTCTGTACAGGCTGTTTATGATGAAAAGGAAGATTGCTACATCCTGAATGGTAAGAAGAGATTCATCGTAGGTGCTGGTGTTGCTGATAGATATTTTGTATATGCTAGAACTTCAAATGATCCTGAAGTTATCAAGAAGCATAAGCACCTCACTGCTTTCGTTCTTTACAAGGGTACTCCTGGATTCTCATGCGAAAAGGTAAATGATATCCTCGCATTCCAGAATGTACAGAATGGTTCACTCGACTTTGACAACGTTAAGATTCCTGCATCAGACAGAATCGGCGGCGAAGGCGATGGCTGGAAGATGATGATGAACGGTCTCAACTTCGAAAGAACAAATATCGCAGCTTCTACAATCGGTTGGCAGAGACTCATGCTCGAAACTGCTTATCCTTATTGCGAAAGAAGAGTACAGTTTGGTAAGCCTGTTCTCGATATCGCTGCAAACCAGGAAAAGCTCGCTTCTATGGTTATGCGTCTTAAGACTACTCGTCCTGCTCTCTACTACACTGCATATCAGTGGGATCACGGTGAAGATATCACTATCGAAGCATCTACAATCAAGGCTTATGGTGCTGAGCTCACATTAGAATCAGGTAAGGAAGCTACTCAGGTTATGGGCGGCGACGGTATCAACAGATTCTACCCAGTACAGAACTTATTCGAAGTTGCTAAGACTGAACATATGGCAGGCGGTACTGTTGAAGCATGCAGACTTACTATCTTCAGAGGCATTGCTAAGCACATGTCAGAAGACGTTAAGATGGTAAGAAGAGTACAGGATCCTGAACTCGGAGTACCTGTTCCTACATTTGAACCAGTTAAGGATAAGATGCCTGCAACTGCAGAAAATATCCTCAAGGTTCTTGCTGATGACTATGTAGTTAACCCAGCTCTTCACATGACTAAGGAAGATCTTGCTTGGTATATCGAAGATACTGATGAAAACGTAGAAAAGGCTATTGCTGAACTCGTTGCTTCAGGCGATGCTTGGTCACTTCCAAACAAGAAGAAGGGCGGCACTAAGTTAGTTAGAGCTTCTTATGCTGGTCTTAAGAAGGCTTATCCTCAGGAACACTATGAATTCTTCCCACCTTATGTTAAGGAAGATCCTAGAAGAACTTTCTAATTTAAGTTCAAAATATTATGCCTCTGCTAATCATGCCTCATCTATGTTCAAGGTATCATGGGTGAAAAGCTATATTGCTGTAAACTGGTGTCTGCGCTTAGTCTTATGTCAAATAAGGCATAGTTCATTCGCTAGGTAAGCATATTCCATGGCAGAGTTGATTATTAAAAGAAAAAGAGCCATGTCTGGTCACTATGACTGGGCATGGCTTTTATGTCGAAAATATCGCCAGTTACCTATAGAGACGGGTGATATCTGCAGCTATGTCAGATTATTTCCTCAAAAGGAACTTTTATTATCGTTAAAAATGAACTTTATGTTGTTTTTTACAATGTGGTGTGTTAGAATAGACAAGTAAATATGCCGGCGTGATGGAATTGGCAGACGTGCGGGACTCAAAATCCCGTGGTGGTGACACCGTATCGGTTCGACCCCGATCGCCGGCACCATTCTAGATATGACCCGAGAGGGTTATATTTTTTAGAGGAGGAAAACAGATATGGAATATTTAACATCTTTTTTGCCATTGATACTTATAATCTTTGTATTCTATTTTCTTCTTATAAAGCCACAGAAGAAAAAGGATAAGCAGGTTCAGGATATGAGAAATAGCCTTCAGCCGGGTGATGAGATTGTCACTATTGGCGGTATTGTAGGCAAGATTCTTAACGTTAAGGAAGATGCCATTGTTATTTATTGCGGAAGCGATAAGACAAAGATGGAATTCAAAAAGTGGGCTGTAAGTGAAGTTACCAAGAAGACTGAAAAGCCTGCTGCGCCTGTTAAGGAGGAAGCTGCTGAAGAAGAAGGCAAGAAGAGAAAGATAAAGAAGCTTTCTAAGAAGGAAGACAATCCTTTAGAAGCAGAGAAGGAAGATAATCCTTTAGAAACAGAAAATTAGTCTGCAAAAGCTTGTGATGAGGCGGTCGTCGCTGAAAAAGCTGCTGATGAGGTGCAATGCCGCTGAAAAAGCTGCTGAAGAGGTGCAATGCCGCTGAATAAGCTGCTGATGAG
>CAVJDC010000009.1:13581-28749 GCA_963648085.1 Anaerovoracaceae bacterium | reverse complement strand
TTGTTCATGTGGCCATTTTTATCAATATATTTATCAATTACTTTGAAATCAAACTTCTGCGAAGGTGCAATATCAGGTATCCGTATGTTTTTTGCCTGTGCAAGTTCACTTCCAGTAATTACCTCATTTATGTCAATATTAAGATTTTTATTCATATCTATCGAACGTGTATCAAGATTCATGAGAGACCACTTAGACGATGACTTAACCAAAATATTTCCTGACATGTCCTCAATTTTATAAAAACGAGGAAAAATCGAAAAACGTTTCTTTCCAGGCCATGTGCTGACACGAACAGCCTCATCATACTCAGGCATTCTATAATAATGAATTCGCTGTGTCGCAAGTATCCATGCAACATTATATTTCATAAGTTCATCTCTTCCGAATCCAAGAGCTGTGACATGCTCGGCAGCGGTGATTTCTAATGCTCTAAATACATTTCCTGCATGTGTTGAAGTATCACCGCCAAATTTTGAAAATATCAATTCTTTTGTAAATGTTTTGTCTGGATTAAGCACGCCTGGCTTTGAATCCAATATATTTGATTTATTCATTTGCCTTACCTCGAATGTAAAATTATTCCATTATTTGCGCTTTGCTGAAAAATAAACTGCAGCAAGTCCTAGAAATGTAAAAATAATAAATGATGTTGTCACGGCAGTAAGTATCGCTTCGGAAGATGCACAATCTAGTGTTATGTTTCCAACTGTCATTGCTGTAACTATGGATACTACCGCCATTCCAAGTGTCTGTCCGATAGTTCTGCTTGTAGAATTTACAGATGTTGCAATTGAGAGGTCTTCAGGTCCTACAGATGACATTATGGAATTTGTATTCGGTGAAGAGAAAAGAGCAAATCCGATTCCGATTACAACGAGAGCAGCTATTATCAAAACAAGCGGTGTGTCTGCCTTTAAGAATATGAATGATATGATTCCTGCTGTCGATAGTGCCATGCCGCATGAAGCCAGGATGTAAGGCGAAATCTTGTCTGAAAGTCTGCCTGCAAGAGGTGAGAGTATCGTCTGGAATACTGGACTTGTTATGAGTATAATGCCTGCTGTCTGTGAATTTAGACCGGCAACAGTCTGCAGATATATCGAAAGCAAGTAGCTCACAGCATATGAAGCACCATAATTGAGAAGTGCTGCAATATTTGAAAATGCAAATGTGATATTCTTACTGAAAAGCGAGATTTTCAGTACGGGATTTTCAATTCTGCTTTCATATTTTACAAAAATGATCAAGAGTATTATGCCAATCGGCAGAAGGATCCTTGAAAGTATATTTGACATAAATGAAGTGAGTCCATACATTATAAAGGCCAGCATCAGTGCATAAATAATGCATCCGCGAATGTCCATACTATTAAAAATTATTTCTTTGCAATTAGTATGCGAGCTTTCTAAAGAATCTGCGTCACAGCATGTGCCGTCTGACGGCTTATCACTGCCGCACATTTTAATGATCAATTTTGCACGTTCTTCGACATCCTTTAGGCATATCAGCGAAAGTATAAGTGTAAGTGCTGCAAGAATTGCCGTGAAAGCAAATATTGATCGCCATCCAATATTGTGATTCAAGATTCCGCCAAGAACTGGACCAAGAGAGAGCCCCAGATATGTAGATGATACAGAGATTCCTAAAACCTGACCACGCTTTTGTGGTGGATATACTGATACTAAAATTGCAATATTCGTTGAAAAAATCATTGCCGCGCCGATTCCCATTATGATTCTAAATAATATAATGGTTTGCATATTCCATGAAATTGTACAAAGTACAAGTGCTATCGTAAAAATAATCTGCCCAGTGTGCAGCACCCTTCGTTTGCTGTAAAGGTCAGCGAATCTTCCGAAGGGGACAGCAAATATTGCAGTTGTAAGAATATACCCTGTCATTATCCAGCCTATACTTACAGCGCCAGCATTAAAATCGGAGCTGATATCAGCGACAGACAAATTTAGTGCACTTCCGGTAAATGTCGTAAGAAATGATGTCATCATAACTACTATCAAAATAGGCAGGTTTGATTTTTTACTGACATCGATGGCATTTTTATTTGCAATATTTTTTGCAATATTTAGTGAATCACTCAGCATAAAGAGTCCTCCTCATCAATTTTAATTTATCTTCAAAGACGACTCAAGGCATCTTTAAAGCGTATATAATATGGATGAATGCATTTTGAATTCATTTTTTTATTTCCAAAACTTAAGTATATTACAATTCTGCGATGATGACAATAATATTGACATGTTTTAGACAATCAAATCCCATCAAATACTGGCACATTGTCAACAAAATATTTTGACAAATTCTCAATAGTGCATTATCATCTTAAACAAAGGGCTTGCTAAAGTCTAAAAAAATTAAAAAATTTACATTATGATAATTTTAATTTATAAGCTAGAGCTTTAAACCCATTGACTTTAGGTAATGGGTAGTTCACATATGCTATTATTGTACAGGACAGGCCGCCTGCTATTATTGTACAGGATAGACCGCGTGATGCTGCATAACCCGCAGCAGCGACGGGGAATATCTGGTATTATGTTATCATTTTATCATTTTATCATTTTATCATGTTATCATTACACAATGCGGCATATGACGAGTATTGGTATGTAAATTAAGAAATTGTAATGCAAATCAAAAATATATATGGATTGGAAAGAAATATGAATATTGAAAGATTATTATTTTATGACAATATTAGAAATGATGAAATAGTAAGAATGGCTGCATCACTTTATAGCCGTATTGAGTCACTCTTATGCCAAGCAGAAGATAAGGGTGATTTGATTGGCGCAGAGGCGGAAAATAGCAGCTGTGCTGTGAAAGAGATGATAGCGGAAAATAATAGCATTGCTATGCAAGAGATGATAAATGATTATTATCATATTCAAAGATTGCTTCTTAAAAAGTGTATCGACTGCGAAACATCAGGAACATTTTGGCAGAGCTATATTTACAAGCTTACAGCTGAATCAGAAAATGCATTTAGTCTCAGCGCGGAAAAAGCATCATTAAATGAAATGAATGAAAATATCATGATGCTGGCTGAAGGAGACATCAGCGAGATTCGGGAACTTATAAATTATGATTGGAATCTTGTCAGAAAAATGCTTGATCCGCAAAGAGCATGCGTCTGCTTGCTTGATTCGGGAATAATCGAAGGCGGACGTGGAAGAGAGCTTCGCGAGGCACTTGGCTTTGCGAAGAAAGAAGAAGCTTTCACAGATGCTGAGGCTGCTAAAAGGCTTGTGAATTATTATAGCAGACATCTTTGTGGAATTCTTGGAAAGTACAAGGCCTTTGTATGGGATAGTCAAGATGGCCTTACGGGTGTTCGTGAACATGACAAAATCACATTTGACGATCTCATCGGTTATGACATTCAGCAGCAGCAGCTTATCAGAAATACTGAGATGTTTGTAAATGGATTTGAGGCAAACAATGTCCTTCTTTATGGGGACAAAGGGACTGGGAAATCTTCGAGTGTCAAGGCGCTTCTTAATCATTTTGAGGACAAAAACCTGCGTATGATAAGCGTTCCAAAGTCAGAGATCCTATCTATCACTAAGGTGATGGAAAAGGTGGCAAACAGAGGTTGTTATGTGATATTATTTATCGACGATCTTTCGTTTGAAAATACCGAAATTGAGTATAAGCATTTTAAGTCTGTACTTGAAGGTGGAGTTGAGGTTCAGCCGTCAAATGTTCTTGTATATGTGACATCAAACAGAAGAAATCTTGTGAAGGAAACTTGGGCTGACAGAAATAAGCAAAGCGGTGAGATATTTGAGCAGGATGGCATCCAGGAAAGGCAGTCGCTTGCAGACAGATTTGGCCTGACTATTACATTCTATGCACCAGATAAGCAGCTTTATATAGATATGGTTAAAATGCTTGCTAAAAAGGAAGGCATTGAGCTTAGCGACGACATACTTCTTGCCGAGGCAAGTAAGTGGGATATGCGCCAGACGAGCCGTTCCGGCAGGTCAGTAAAGCAATTTATCACACATATGAAAGGCATTCTCCGAGCAAATAACTAGGTATGATAGAGAAATGCAAAAAATTTTTGTTTTATGTTTAAAATCAAAGATAAAGGGGGATTAATAAACTGATGAGTTCAATAATGAACTATGCTGCAGATTATATTGTGATGCGGCTGCTGATGCTGCCGGGTATTATAGTGGGGCTTTCATTTCACGAATATGGACATGCAAAGGTATCGTCTATGCTTGGAGATCCTACACCAAGATATCAAGGGAGAGTTTCATTAAATCCTGCTGCACATATAGATCCGGTAGGTTTTATCTTGCTGCTTGTCATCGGTTTTGGCTGGGGCAAGCCAGTACAGATAGATCCGAGATATTATAAGCATCGCAGACGTGATGAGCTTCTCGTCTCACTTGCTGGTGTGGTTATAAATCTGCTGCTTGCAATTGCAGGCTGTGCACTTTGGAGAGTCATTTATCAGCTAGCTCCAAACTTTTTGATTGGAGACAGCACAGGCTCATATATAGTGAACAACATGCTGTCAGGTCTTATTTCCATAAACCTAGTGCTTATGGTATTTAATCTCATACCACTTCCGCCTCTTGACGGTTTTGGTGTGGTCACGCAGATTTTTGATCTTGAGAGAAAGTCATGGTATGAGAAATTTTATAGAATCGGTTCGGTTATTCTTATACTTCTCATAATATCTGATGCTGCCGATAAAATTCTCACACCTGCAGTCAGCTTCATGTATTCCATTATCACCGGAATATTTTTCTGATCAGACCGATCGCACATATAATTTGTAAGCAATTTCAAAGCGCAGCAAAGCACTGACGAGCCTACGATCGTAGCTGCATTAAAGTGTACAAAGCGCCTAATGTCGGGAATGTAAACCGCATATAGAAGCGAGTAATATCTGGCGCTGCATTATATGTAATAGAAAAGGGGCGATTATATGAATTTTGAGAAATATACACAGAAAGCACAGTCAGCAGTAGCAGACAGCCAAAGCATCGCAATTTCAGAGGGGCATCAGCAGCTTGAAGGTGAGCATCTTCATCTTGCTCTTGTAAAGCAAGACGGAGGACTTATAGGAAAGCTTCTTGACTATATGGATGTCTCGAAGACTGATATTATTGCTGAACTAGAGCAATCACTTTCAAAGCTGCCGAAAGTTTCGGGCGGTCAGCTTTATGCATCGACACGTTTTACGCAGCTATTAAATTCAGCAGAAAAGAAGGCTGCAGATTTTAAGGATGAGTATGTAAGCGTAGAACATCTTTATCTTGCACTTCTTGATGAGAAGGGAACACCGAGCGCCGCTATTTTCAGGAAGTTTGGTATTACAAAGGATGGTTTTCTTAAGGAGTTGTCAAAAGTGAGAGGAAATCAGAGAGTGACTGGAGCAAATCCGGAGGATTCATATGAAGCACTTGAAAAGTATGGGCGTGACCTGGTCGAGGATGCCAGAAATGGTAAGCTGGATCCAGTTATAGGACGAGATGCAGAGATTCGTCACACAATCCAGATTCTTTCAAGAAGAACCAAAAACAATCCAGTTCTTATCGGTGAGCCTGGCGTAGGCAAAACAGCTGTAGTAGAGGGACTTGCTCAGAGAATCTTAAATGGCGACGTGCCGGAGGGTCTGAAGGACAAGACTATATTTGCTCTTGATATGGGTGCTCTTATAGCAGGTGCAAAATATAGAGGCGAATTTGAGGAAAGACTCAAGGCTGTCTTAAATGAGATAGAAAAATCAGAAGGAAAGATTATATTATTTATAGATGAGATTCATACTATAGTAGGCGCTGGAAAGACAGAAGGCTCTATGGACGCCGGAAATCTTCTCAAGCCTAAGCTTGCAAGAGGCGAACTGCACTGCATAGGTGCAACTACTCTTGATGAATATAGACAGAATATAGAAAAAGATAAAGCCCTCGAGAGACGTTTCCAGAAGGTTCTTATAGATCAGCCTACAGTTGAAGACACCATTTCTATTTTAAGAGGTCTCAAGCAGAAATTTGAGATTCACCACGGTGTAAGAATCACTGACAATGCACTCATAGCTTGTGCTGTACTTTCCGATAGATATATAAGTGACAGATTTCTCCCTGATAAGGCTATCGATTTGATGGATGAGGCGGCATCACTTATACGTATGGAGATAGACTCCATGCCGGCAGAACTTGATGAAATTTCAAGAAAAATCATGCAGCTTGAGATTGAAAAGCAGGCTCTTGGAAAGGAAGAAGATGCAGCTTCAAAAGCAAGACTAGAGAATATCGAGCAAGAGCTATCTGAGCTTAGGGAAAAGAACGATACTATGAGAGCTCAATGGGAGAAGGAAAAGAAAGATATCGGAGCTTCTAAGGAAATCAAAAAGCAGATCGAAGAGCTTAAGCATCGCATGGAAGAGGCGGAGAGAGCTTATGACCTTGACTTGCTTGCAAAGCTCAAGTATGGTGAGCTTCCTGCTCTTGAACAAAAGCTTAAAGAAGCAAAAGAAAATCTCGAAGCTGCATCTAGCTCTGAAGACAGACTTATCAAGGAAGAAGTCGATGAGCCAGAAATTGCTGAGGTTGTCTCAAAATGGACAGGAATTCCTGTCTCAAAGCTTGTAGAAGCAGAAAGAGAAAAGCTTCTCAGACTCGGTGACGTACTGCACAACAGAGTGATCGGACAGGATGAAGCTGTGGATGCTGTAGTTGAAGCAGTTATAAGAGCACGTGCAGGACTCAAGGATCTGTCGAGACCTATCGGATCATTTATATTCATGGGACCTACAGGTGTAGGTAAGACAGAGCTTGCAAAGTCGCTTTCGGAAGCATTATTTGACAGCGAAAAGAATATGATTCGTATCGATATGTCAGAATATATGGAAAAATATTCAGTCTCAAGACTTATCGGAGCTCCTCCAGGATATGTAGGTTATGATGAGGGCGGCCAGCTTACAGAGGCAGTCAGACGTCATCCTTACAGCGTTATCCTATTTGATGAAATAGAAAAAGCTCATCCTGATGTATTCAACATTTTGCTGCAGCTTCTCGATGACGGACGACTTACAGACAATCAAGGAAGGACTGTAGATTTTAAAAATACTATCGTCATCATGACTTCAAATCTCGGAAGTGACTATCTTACTGAAAATATCAATCAGGACGGAACTATTACCGACGAAGTCAGAGAAAAGGTAAGTACTGAGCTTAAGCGTCATTTCAGACCTGAGTTCATAAACAGAATTGACGATATAGTGGTCTTTTCACCACTCACAGAGGCACAGATTTCAAAGATCATAGACTTGTCACTTGTATCTTTGCAGAAGCTCTTAAAGGACAGAAGAATGTCACTTGCCATGACAGAAAGAGCAAAGAAATATATTGCTTCAGAAGCATACGATCCTCACTACGGTGCAAGACCTGTAAAGAGATACTTGCAGAAATATGTCGAAACTGCACTTGCAGAGCTTATCATCAAGGGCGAGTGCGTCGATGGAGATATCATTCATGTCGATGCAGGTGAAGACGGGCTTATATTTGATGTCGAAAAAGATTTGCATCCGAGCGTTGTATAGCTAAAGCTAATGCGAAAATGGAAATAACTTCCAAAACAGAGAGCATGATAGCTCTCTGTTTTTTGCATATAGCAATTAGTTGGTATTTGTTATAAAAAATAAGTAAACTTATATTAGGTACATATCGAATAAAACACATAGTTTAACACAAAGTCATGAAGGTTGAAATTGCAAAGAATTCAATACTTTTTCATGGATAAGTAAGAAAATCTAAAAAGGCTAAATAAGATTGACTCATGATAGTTATGATGATATAATTTTGTCGAAATAACAGAATCGAGAAAGTTAAGAAAAAATTAAGCACATTATTTATTAAGCACGTTATTAAGGATATTTTGTAAATATCAAAGGATGTACAGACGAATACTATGTATAATGTACAGACGAATGCTATGTATATTTCAAAAGATGTACAGACGACAGACACGTGAATAAAAAAAATATAGTGGAAAAATAGTGAAAAATATAGTGAAAAATATAGTGGAATAATGATGATATAAAAAATCTAAATGCATCGATCAACTTCTAAACAGATGAATCAGACATGTGGATTCTCCAGACATATGGATGAACCTGTCAGATTAACTCTCCAGACATGTGGATGAACCTGTCAGATTGATTCTCCAGACATATATTTTTCAAAACGATTTTGGGAGTTTTATATGAACAATAAGGATAGTAGTTTACAGGACAGTAAATACAGATTGAAATTTCTGATACTGTCCTTTATTTTTTTGTTGATATTTCTAGGCTCATTTATGGTAGGGAGATATGGAGTCTCATTTCCTACACTCATAAAGATCTTATGGGATTGGATTTTGAGATATGTATCCTTTGGACATTTATCTCTTTCGCATACTTGGGATGATGCGCAAGCTTCTGTAGTTCTGAATATAAGACTTCCCCGTATCATATGTGCATGTCTTATAGGTGCTGCTCTTTCAGTTGCAGGAGCTGCATATCAGGGTATGTTTAGAAATCCTATGGTATCGCCAGACTTGATGGGTGCGTCGACTGGGGCTGGATTTGGTGCAGCTCTTGCCATACTGCTTTCATTTAATTATTTTGGAATCACTCTTACAGCATTTGCATTTGGCCTTACTGCAGTTGTGCTTGCATATGCAGTAAGTAAGTTTTCAAGGATAAATCAGACACTCTCACTTGTACTTGCGGGTGTCATGATAAGTTCATTATTTTCAGCATGTACATCATTTGTAAAGCTTGTTGCAGATACTGATGAGCAGCTCCCAGCCATTACATATTGGCTGATGGGATCTCTTACTTCTATCAAAGAGGTCGATGCTAAGTTTGTACTTCTGCCTATTACTATAGGGTTGGTACCTATTTTCCTGCTGAGATGGAGGATAAATCTTCTCACTGTCAGTGAGGCTGAGGCAAAGAGCCTTGGACTAAATACTACCAGACTTCGTTTTGTCATTATCATTGCAGCGACTCTTATCACGTCTGCTAGTGTTGCTGTCAGCGGCATGATTGGCTGGGTAGGCCTTGTCATTCCTCATTTTTGCCGTATGATCTTTGGATATGATTACAGAAGGATCATACCTTCTGCCATTTTGATGGGCGCATCATTTTTGATGCTTGTAGATGATATCGCACGCGTTATCACGACAGGGGAACTTCCTTTGGGTGTTCTCACGTCATTTGTAGGTGCACCGGTATTTATCTATCTGATCATCCAGGGAGGTGCTGACAGTGAGCATTGATATAAAAAACGTCTCATTTTCGTACAATAAAAAGAATGTACTAGGAGGCATCTCTTTTTCGGCTGCGGACGGTGATCTTGTTGCTGTTCTCGGCCCAAATGGTGTAGGCAAAAGCACACTTTTTAAGTGCATGCTTGGATTTTTGAAGCCGCAAAGCGGTGAGATATATCTAAATGAAAAGCCTATACATACACTCACACATGCTGATATTGCAAAGGAAATCGCATACATTCCGCAGTCTGTGTCGCCAGCATTCAATTATACAGTTCTTGACACAGTGATGATGGGGATGACAAATCAGCTTGGGCTTCTTGAGATGCCGGGACCAAAGCATAAAAAGAAAGCGATGGAAGCGCTAGAAAGCCTAGGCATTGCTCATCTTGCAGAAAGTGGATGCAACCGGATAAGCGGCGGTGAGCGCCAGCTCATGCTTCTTGCGAGATCGCTTGTCCAAAATGCAAGGATTCTCATCATGGATGAGCCTACTGCAAATCTCGACTACGGAAATAGCTTCAGAGTCATGGAACGGATACAGCAGCTTGGAGATCAGGGATATACTGTTATATTCTCGACTCACGAGCCAAATCAAGCTTTCAGATATGCAAATCGCGTACTTGCGCTTAAGGATGGCATAGTCATGACGGAAGGCAGCCCTGAAGAAAAACTCACCGAAGATCTGCTTGCAAAGCTTTATGACATACGTGTGTCTGTGAGAAATGTAGATGTAGGAGAACGGTCTTACAATATCTCAGTTCCGATTGAAGACACGAAGCTTCGGTGAAACTTTAGCTGATATGAAGCGTAAGAGTGCTTTGACGAGTTCCGAAGAGTGCGTTGATGAATTTCGGAAGAAGTTATTTATTATAAAGGAGTTATTTAAAATATGAATGAAAATATGGGTGAGATCCAGAGTAAAGGACGTGGCCGGATATTTATAAGAGCTGTATCTGCTGCCCTTATGATAGTACTTCTCTTAAGTGCATTTATGTGTGGGCTTTGCGGATGCGGCGCAAAGAAGGTTACATATGACGAAGATGTTGAAACTGTCTCCTTTGTCGATTCATGCAACAGAGAGGTTGAAGTTCCAAAGGAGGTCACAAGAGTAGCTCCGTCGGGTGCACTTGCTACTATGTTTCTTGCGGCAGTTTGCCCTGAGTATATGGTATGTATCAGCAGTACACCATCGTCAAGCCAGTATAAATTTCTAGACAGCTCTATTATAAAGCTCCCTACGACGGGACAGCTATACGGAAGCAAGAGCACTATAAATCTAGAATCACTTATGGCTGCTGAGCCAGAAGTGATCATCGACCTTGGTGACAGAAAGAATGGCATTTATAATGACATGAATTCTCTCCAAAACCAGACTGGCATAGCCACAGTCTATATCGAATCAGATCTTCCTCATATGGCAAATGCTTTTAGGATGCTGGGAAGTCTTTTGAGCGGAAAGAAAGAAAAGTGCGAGGAGCTGGCAAGCTATGTGGAAGAGACAGTGTCACTTGCCGAAGAAAATCGCAAGAAAATTTCAGAAGAAGACATGATAAGTGTAGCTTATGGCACAGGAACTTCAGGTCTTGCCATGAATGCTGATGAGTCTACACAGGCTCAGGTTATAGATTTTATCGGCGCCAAGAATGCTGTCGTAGTTGATGACGTAAGCAACAAAGGCGGCGGAAACAATATAAACATGGAGCAGCTTTATCTATTTGACCCAGATGTCATTATCTTCTCATCTGGAAGCATGTATGACAAATGTGCAAAAGACAAGGCATGGAAGCAGCTTAGAGCAGTAAAGAATGATGATTATTATGAAATCCCTTCGCTGCCATATAACTGGATGGGAAGCCCTCCGTCACTAAATATGCTTCTTGGTATAAGATGGCTTGGGAATCTGCTTTATCCTGACTTATATCAGCTCGATATGGCGGCAGAGGCGAAGAGATATTACAAGCTCATGTGGAATTATGATTTAAGTGATGAAGAGATTGCTGACATGCTCTCGAAGTCGACATATAAAAAGTGATCAGAGACGGAAGGGTTGCAGAAAGGAAAAATCATCCTATGAATTTTTATAAAAAATCAGTATCCTTGCTCGCAGCATTTATACTCCTGATCTGCTGTACATTTGTCTATCCCGCGAAGGACGTACAGGCAGGAAATTCTGGGACTGCGACAGATACTATCACTCTTAAGATCGGATATCTCGGCTGGACTGAGGATATGTACATTACAAAAGCCACATATCACTGGACTGAGCTAGACGATCAGATGGGAGGTGCACTGCCTACTTATACTCAGACATATAGCAGGATAAAAGGTCAAGGCGGCACTGGAAATCTATATCTCAGTCAGGGAAGAGGATTTCTTGTTAGAGATTTGTTCGAATATGCAAATATGGACTTTGGCAGTATAGCATCCATTAGTTTTACAGGTACTGACGGATTTAAGGCAAGCTTCACTTATGAGGAGATATTTGGAAGTCAAAAAAGGTATTATTTCCCAAATCTCGCATCAAATGAAGAGCTAGGTCCGCATGCTGCCGATGGAGGTGACATATGGGAAGGTGCAACGCCCGTAGAGCCTATGCTTGCTCTTGAGGATTATTCTGAGACTTTAGAAGAACCCGACATAAGTGGTTATGACTTTGAGGAATATCTTGATGAGCATACAGAAGCCATGGGCACACAGTCGAGATTTCATTTGCTATATGGTCAGGCTGGACCTACAGAGGCAAGGACGAATTCCCTCACTAAGTATTGCAATACCATTTTAGTTCTTTATAGAGGAAAGCCTCTTCTGACTACAGACGAGACAAATATAGATCTTAAAGTAGGAAGCGGACATAAGATAAATCTGACTGTTGAAGGCGAGGAAGCTACGCTAGATGATTATGTTAAAGGAAATATACACTGGTCAAGCAGCGATGAGTCTGTCGCTACAGTAGATCAAAATGGATATGTCAAAAGAGTGGGCGAAGGAGAGGCAACCATAACTGCATCATTTGGAGAATCTGCTGTATCAGTCATCTTAGACGGAAATGAAGGTGAGGGTGACGAAGAAGATATAGATGATGCAAATGAAAAAGTGACCCAGCCTGAAGTAGAGCAGGGATACGGAAATGGCTATGGTGCAGGAAATGGTGATGGAACTGGAAATGGTGATGGAACTGGAAATAGTTCAGGAAATGGGAAAGGAAAGCAGACAGAAAATGGTACGAGCAGTTCTAGCAATCAGACTGCTTCAGGTCTAAATGTCGATGTCTCTGGTGCCACTTCAGGCAAATCGCAAACTGTACGAGGCGGAAAGGTCTTTGCCATAAATCCTGAAATTTTCGGCAGCGCAGCCGCAGGGTCCGACTATGAGGATGAGGCTTATGGCGGAAAGATGGATGAAGATAGTGAGCAGCTTAAGATAAAGGAACCAGAAGAAGTCAACTACGCACCTGCTGTAGGAGGTGTGGCTGCGGGAGCTGTAGGCTCTGGCGCATTATTTGAAATCTTTAGATTCAATAGACTTAAAGGAAAGGATAAGAAAATTAAAGTAAAGAATAAGACGAGAGGAAAGAATAAGACGAGAGGAAAGAAAACGAGAGGAAGGGAATAGAAAAGATGACTACAGTATCAGATACTTTTAATATAACCGATATTTTGAGGGCGATTGCCAGCGCTATGAAATATCCGGTTGTTATTGTTCTTATACTTTTTATACTGGCGGCACTTGTACTTATAGGATGGATAATTGCAGAATATTTTTCGGAAAGAAGACATATGAAGGTGAGTCTTCCTAAGCTTCTTGATGAGCTCCAAAATGCTGATGATATCGAATCATGCATCGTATCAAGCGGACTTTTAGAGCGTCAGAAAGCAGCTCTTGTGGAGCTTGCTTCTCATCCAAAATTTGCACCGGAGCTTAGAGAAGCACTCGCTATCAGGCTTCTTGATGCAGAGCAGGAAAGATATGATCGAATCACTAGATTTTCCGATCTGCTTGCAAAGCTTGCACCTATGTTTGGCCTTCTAGGTACTCTTATTCCGCTTGGTCCGGGAATCATAGCACTCGGTCAGGGTGATACATTTACGCTCTCATCATCACTTTTGACAGCCTTTGATACTACAGTAGCAGGACTTCTTGCGGCAGCGGCAGCAACTGTAGTTTCAGCATATAGAAAAGCATGGTATGGAGAATATATGTCGACTCTTGAGGTTCTTTCACAGTGTATTCTCGACAAAGAAAAGGGCAATTCAAGTAATGATTCACATGAAAAATATGATTTTTATGGCAAGCAAGGTGCGGACGTATTTTATGATTCAAACGAGGCTTATAACTCAAACGAGGCTTATAACTCAAACGAGGCTTATAACTCAAACGTAGCTTATGACTCATATGAAAATTATGACTCTCGCAAAAAGGGGGAATCCTTCATATGAATAGACTTCGACAAAGAGGAAGCAGAAGAAATTCAGCTGCCAGCCAGGATGTAAATCCCATGGAAAGCCTCAGCAATCTAGCTGATGCGATGCTCGTTCTTGCTGTGGGCATCATGCTCGCACTTATTATAAACTGGAATGTAGATATCACACCTACTGATAGTACTACTCAGAATGAAGAATCTGAAAAGACGCAGCTTGAGGAAAATGATATGACAGAAACTGATGATCAGGCACTGACACAGGAAAATATGTCAAAGATCGGTGATATCTATTATGATGAAGCTACTGGGACATATTATGCAGTTACGGATGAATAAATATTCCAAAAGATACTTGTTTGATTTTTTAGGGAGGAGACAGGATGAAAAAGATTAAAAAGAATCTGGCTATTGTGCTGTCAATTTTGATGGTGATGACCATGATTCCAACGACAGCATTCGCTGCTCAGTCTCATGCTGCGGCAGATACGGCTCTGGCTGAGGAAGACACTGTTACGGCTCTAACTGCGGCAGATACAGCTCTGGCTGCGGCAGATACGGCTTATCTTCAGGCAGAGGCTTGGGATGGTACGGTTGATATTTCATGGTATGTTCCGGGAAAGACAGAATATTACATTTCTACACCGGCACAGCTTGCAGGGATAGCTGCACTTGTAAATGGTATGGTTGATCCGACTTGCCCGAAGGTCATCGGTGACACAAAATATCTCGAAAGTGTGCCTGTCAACAATGTAATGCTCGTAGGCGCTGCAGGCGGAAATGTTTCCGATACAGTTTATACTAGCAAGATTGACTTTGCATATACCACATTTTATATCACAGCAGATCTCGATATGGGTGGTAAGTTCAACGGAACTTCGTGGTCGGGTCCAAATTATACTCCTATCGGAGGCAAATATCCGATGCTCCCAAAGGAAAAGACGGGTGATTGTCTTACACTTGATACAAGATTCAATGGTATCATCGATGGACAGGGACACAATATCGTGAATCTTTATTGTGACAGATATGCCGAAAAGGGATTCCCTTACAGTATGGCTGTGGGAGTAGTTGGCTATCTCGGCGGTGAAGACGATCACAATGGCTATTTCAATACAGAATTCGAAAATGGATGGCAGCCTGCAGTCAGAAATCTGACTCTTAAGAGCGGCTATATCAAAGGCAGAAGAATGGTTGGCGGTATTGTCGGCCGTATAGACAATACAAACAATGGTGTAATAGTCGAAAATTGTGCAAATTATGCAAGTATCTACAATACAGACTCAAAAGGTATCGGAGGAATTGTAGGATCAGGCTGGGGTACAGGCGTCATAAGAAATTGCTACAACGCTGGTTATGTCGATACTACTTATGCATGTCCTGCAGGCGGCATCGTGGGCTCTAATCAAAATATGAATATCTACAGCTGCTACAACATCGGAACCATAAAT
>CAVJDC010000009.1:0-13571 GCA_963648085.1 Anaerovoracaceae bacterium | reverse complement strand
GATCTATCGGATGCCACGATGTAGGCTCTTATGAGGTTCTGGATACTTGTTATTTGAAGGGAACTGGCGATGATCCAGACAATCCAGCTTATTATCTTGGACTTACAAAGAAAGTTACTCTTGATATTACCGAAATGACAGAGTCAGAGCTTAAGAGCGACAAGGCTTTGAAATTATTAAATACAAATGGTGAAGTATATGTTGCTGATACAGCAGGCATCAACAACGGATATCCAATTCTCTGGTACCAGGCAGGTGTGTCTGGCAGCGACTGCAGCATAAGCATAAAGCAGGCAAATGGCGGAAGCATAAGCATTGCGGACGATGCGACAACTGTGACTTATGGTTCTACAGTCTCACTGGCATATACGGCTGATCCTGGGTATACGCTCAGTTATTTTACAGTAAATGGAAAAGAAATAAGTGCAGACTACTTTACAGCAACTGGAAATTCTACGGTTTCTGCTGTATTTAAGAAGCTTAAAAAGGCAACTATCACTATACCGCAGAGTCAGGATTATTATGTATCTGTCTCAAGACAGGGGTATATACTTCAGGGTTCAGATTTTGTATATGTAGAAAATGAGATTCTTAAGTCAGGCGACACACTTATAGAAGGAAATATACTTACTATAAAAACATATGGATATAAGGATGCGTCACCTGAGGATCCAAACCTGGAATATACAGAGGGATATATAAATTCTGTTCCAGGAACTACAAAAAATAATGACGGCACATTTACTGTGACAGGAGACAGCAATGTAAATATCTCTGTTACACGTAAGACTCAGAAAAAGCAATGGATGAACAATGCCGATACTGACTGGTATACAAAAGGCACAAAGAAATCAGTTTATACGATAACTACTCCAGAGCAGCTTGCAGGTATAGCTTATCTTGTAAACAAAAATGGCGTCACATTTGAGAATATTACTATAAAGCTTGGAAATGACATCTCACTTGAAAATACAGATGGTACCTCAGGAAAGAGAGTCTGGACTGCAATCGGTTCTACCGCAAATAAGTCATTTAATGGTACCTTCGACGGACAGGGATTTGCAATTTATGATACTTTGATAGATTCATCTACAAGCTATGCCAGCATATTTGGCTGCTGTAAAGATGCCACGATCAAGAACCTAAATGTATATGGCGAGATAATAAGCAGTTCAAACTCATCATATGCTGCAGGCATCGCTGCAAATATGACAGGCGGAAGCATTTCAGGATGTACAAATTACGCGGCAGTCACTGCGGTCGGTACACATGCTGGAGGTATAGCTGCTTATACATGTGACGGCACGACGGTTGAGAACTGCTTCAACTTAGCTGATATCACAGCTAAGTCAGGTGCAGGCGGAATCGTTGGTGTCTCTGATTCTGGTACAGATCAGATCATATCATGTGCAAATTATGGAAATATTTCTACTACAGGCTCAGGAACATATTCTGCAGGAGGTATCGTTGGGAAGCTTTCCGGCAAAGTATCTAAGTGCATAAATACCGCAAGTGTGAAAGCTGCTGACAGATATTGCGGCGGTATCGCTGGATATGCAGCAGCAAAGAATTATTCTGCGATCACAGATTGTGCAAACTCAGGAAGTATATCATCTTCATGTACAGCATATAATGCAGCTGTAGGAGGTATAGTAGGATATGCCCAGTTCCTGACAATTGCAAATTGCACAAATACAGGCGCTGTCACTGTTTCTGGCGGATTTACAAGTTCATATAAGGGTGGAGATATAGGAAATTCAGGAAATGTAAAGACAGGCATTTCTGCGGGATCTATTCCGACATTTGTAAGGCCTGATAAAAAGACTTTCACAGATGAAAAGAAAGATTCATATACTATCATATTTAAGGCAGACGGAAAGATTATTTCTGAGCAGACATTTAAGAAGACGACAGACAAGATCAAGGAGCCCGCAGTTCCTGCTAAGGACGGCTTTGAAGGATATTGGCCAAAATATAAGATGATAGAAAAAGATATTATCGTAAATGCAATCTACAGACAGACACTTGTAAAAGGCGGCGAGAATATCAAGAAGAGCGGCACTTATCATATCGCATGGTTCTCATCAGGTGAAATCACAATTGCTGACGGACTCGACGTAATTCTCGATGGTTCAAATGGCGGAGATGACGGCTTCGACTCACTCTCAATCAAAGCTGGAAAGAATGTAAAGCTCACGCTTAAGGATACAAATATAAGCAGCGAGACAACTATGCTGACTCTCGGCGACGGATGTACGCTTACTATGCAGGGAAGATCAGAATTTGTCAGCCGGGCTGTAGAAGGCGGAAATGCTCAGCCTTGCATCAGAGTTCAAGGAAATCTTCTTATGAATGGCGATGGTGAAATCTATGCTCAGGCAGCAATAAGAAATACTTCACTTTTTGTAGAGAAAGAAGGCAGTGTAGTCGAATTAAATAGCGGTACGCTTACAGTATTTAAGGATAGTCTTCTCGGAATGGCTGGAGGAACTATTTATGCAGTTGGCTCAGAGATACTCATCAGCGGCGGCACACTCAGAGGTCGTACAGACACAGACAATGTTTCTGTAATCTGTGCTGACAAAGTGACTATGACTGCAGGTAAGCTCATGTGCCAATGTGACCACAAAGTCAAAGTTGTAGATGGTCCTGTCGTTACGACAGGCGGAACTATCTGTGCTCATTCACATTCTCCAAATGCTACAGGTGAAGACAAAGACTATGATGGAAAGGCATGCTTCGATTCAGTTACGGGCAATGCTGCTGTCTCACAGTTCTTACCATTTAATGATATATATGTGACAGACAGCTATTATAATGCAGTAGAAAATTGCTACTACAAGGGATATTTCAATGGTACCTCTGCAGATACATTCTCACCTGAAGTATCCATGACTCGAGCGATGTTTGTGACTGTTATCTACAGGCTTGCAGGTCAGCCTGCAGTAAGAGACAGCGGCAAGTTTATAGATCTCACACAGAGCTGGTATAAGAAAGCTGTTTACTGGGCTGTAGAAAATGGTATTACACTTGGTACATCTGCAAATACATTCTCTCCAAATACACCTGTCACAAGAGAGCAGGCAGCTGTATTCCTTTACAGATATGCCCAGAAGTCAGGAGTAGATGTAACTTACGAAGAGGATATGAATCTCGAGCATGGTGCATTTTCAGATTGGGCACAGACAGAAGCCCTCTGGGCACTCACTTCAGGACTTTATACAGGTGCAAAGAATGCAATGTCAAATCCTCAGGACTTCGCACCTAGAAGTCTTCTTGCGACAGTTCTCACTAATTATAGTGCGAATATAAAAAAATAAATGTTCTACATGTTTTTTAGCTAGGCTTATGCTTGATTAGCTGAAGCTTGTACTTGATTGATCTGGGCTCGTGTGATTGATTTAGGCTTGCATTTGGTTGATCTTTGCCTGCGCCTTACTAGTTATGAAAGGAGTTGAATTAACTTGTTACGAAAGTCAAAGAGAATTATCGTTTGGCTGATGACACTGGCAATGATATTTTCTATGTCATTTACAGTAATGTCATCCGCAATTGAAAATTCCGGAGGCGAAACGGATGCTTCGGCTATAAAGCTAAGCGAAGCGGTTGAACCTGCTAAGCTGCCGACTTATACAGCCACGGAAAGTATGACATCACTTTACGACAGGGTCGTAAAACAATCGCAAAAGGCACCTACGTCTGGTTATTATTCGATAAGCACTGCAGATGAGCTATTTCTTTTAGCTTCATATGTGAATGATGGAAGAGACGGAAAAGGCTTTACAGCAGAAGGTCTTACATTCTACCTTACATCTGATATCGCACTAGGTGGAGAGTCTAAGCCTTGGGTTCCGATAGGTCAGGCTTACTGTCCAGAAAATGGCGTTGCTCTCGGTGATTCAAATACACATACATTCCATGGAAATTTCGATGGAGTAGGCCACAAGATCACTGGGCTTTATATCGGCGGAACCGAATATGCTGGCGGCAGTGGAAAGAGAAATGAAGCAAATGCCCTCTTTGGACTCAATTATGGCAATATAAGCAACACAGCTGTATATGTAACAATAAATACTTACAGATGCGGTGCTGGTATCGCGGGTCACAACTATGGAACCATTACAGCATGCTATTCTGAAGGTACTATCGATGCAAATGGCGGCGGCGGTACTAGAGGTACAGGCGGCATCGCAGGAGAAAATACAGGCACTGTAGAATCCTGCATCAGTAAAGCTCAGGTATATAACCAATATAGAAGAGCTGGAGGAATCGTAGGATACAATGTAGCAGGAACTGTCTCAAATTGTATCTTTAAGGGTTTTGCTTCTTCTAATAATGAAAATTATTCGGGTGGTATAGTTGCCTCAAATACAGGAACTATCACGAACTCATATTATCTTGAAAATAGCTGCAAAGACAATACCATGGCATGGGATGTGACTACTTCTGCAGCTGCAAAAATTGGTGAAGAAAATACATTCAATGTAAATGGTAAGATTACTGACAAGGAAGATACAGTTTATAAACTTCTCAGCGAAAAGAGCGGTTATTTTCAAGCTATATCTGACAGAGCTCCAGTTATGTATTATCAAACTGCAGCAGACGATAAGGCAAAATTTACCATAACTGTAGAGGAATCTGAGCTTGCCAAAGATCCGGCTGCGGGTGCAGCAGATATGACAGCTGCTGAGGGCGCTTTCGAGGTTTATAATGGCACAGAAAGAATCACAGGATCAGTAACTTTAGAAGAAGATACTAATCTTACAATTAAGGTAGGTGCACCTCCTTCTGACTATTGGCTGCGTGGTATTTCTGAAAATGGCAGAACTGTAATTACAGCAGGAAAAGACCAGATTTACAATGGCATGGAATATACATATCGTGTTGCCAAAGATGCCACACTCAGTGCTGATTATGTCTCTCCTGACGATGTAGCTCTCAAAATAAATGCACAGGTAGGAACAACAGGCAAGACTACAACTATAGGTGAAGTTACATGGGGCAGCATGCTTTCCAGTTTGGCCCAAAATGATACTGTAGGTTATATGTACAAAAAGGACGGCGGTTGGAAAGTCGTTGCTGTCAACCAATACGTAAAGATTTCAGATATTTTGGATGAGCTGGATATTTCACCGGCAGATGAGGATTATATACTGCCTGTAGACACAGGCGGAAGCTCGCCAAATCAGCCAGGTTGTATTCCTACATATGAATTAATACATGATGACGAATATTACTATTATCCAGAAGCAAGAAATGATGATCCATATAAAATAAATAATAAACTTCAAGCTCCTTCATGCATTGCTTTATCATGGAACAGCGACAGTGTACGTGATGATGAAAGTGTAGGCGAAGCTGTTAATAGACTCACAACCGACGAATCAGATCCGAATTATGCATATTTTAGTGGAAATCTAAGATTTTGCACAGGTACACTAGAGTCCGATTTTGAGGGCTGCGCAAGTGATGATAATTATATGTCAAGTGACAGCTATCAGGGTTCGATCACAGGAAACAGACTTTGGTCAAATGTTGGATCCATAGTAGTAAGAACTCCAGAAGAAAATGCTGTACTTACCTTAAATGACGAGATGCTTTCCATTCTCCAGCTTAAGGCTCACAAATCTGTACAGAAACTGAAGGTTAGTGAAAGTGGCAGTGAGACTAAAAAGACATATACAGGCATATCTCTTGCAGATCTGCTTGAAAATTATGGGTTAAGCTCTGTAACTGCAGAAGCATCAAAGGGTGGATCTGAAAGCCTAAAGATAAACAACAAAGACCATGACTGGAACAATGTCATGGTTGCATGGAGCTGCATAGACAGTTCATATAATGAACTTCTGTCAGATGGATCGCTTCACTTTGTAATTTTTGATTCTGAATCTAAGGTGACAAAAGAAATCGATGTTGATACCATCAATACCGAAAAGGCTGCAGTCGCAATAGACGGACAGGGATATACATTAAGCGAATTAAAGAAATATGAGTCTGCAAAGACATTCACAAGATCAAGCAAGAAGGGTACTGAAGAATTTACTGTCACAGGTATCAGTGCAAAGGACATGATTGAAAATCTGTCTAAGAATTCAGCAGCAGCAAAGGTTACATTTGCAGATGATACAGGTTATACTGCAGTAGTTTCAAATTCTCAGTACAGCTGGTCCGATGATGTAATGCTCGCGTGGAGCATCAAGGATAAGGATGGAAATGAGACTCTAGCTGAGGGTACACTTCGCAGTGCAGTAAATGGCAGCGCAGGAAAACTCTGGGCAAATGGCGTGACAAATGTCACGACAGAAGCTGGAGTACTCACTTACAATGGTACTTCATTTACACTTGAAGAGCTTCAGACATATCCTACAACTCAGAAAATGTCTATGATAAAGATGGGGGCTGCGACCAAGTATACAGTGACAGGCATCACTATGGAAGACTTAGAGCTTATGTATGGCAAGGGCAGGCTTCTTGATACCGTGAATTTTGCAGCATCAGACGGCTTTAATTCGGATGTAAGCTCTTCAGAATATAGCCTTGACAAGATGGTAGCTGCCTGGTCTATAAAGGACAGCTCTGGAAGTGAAACTTTATCAGAAGGTTCACTTAGAAGTGCTGTTGATGGCGGTGCTGGCAAGCTTTGGGTGAGCAGCCTTGCGACTGTAACATCTTCTGAAAGCACTCCTGAAGGATATATTACTAAGCCATTTAAAATAAATCCAACTCCTGCAGATTCCACTGTAGAAGTAAGAGAAGATGATTCTAAGGGAGCATTGGTAAGCAAATCTGAAGATGGAACTTATCATATAATCCTTGGAAAGACTTATTATTATAAGGTTTCTAAGAGCAGCTACTCTGCAAAAGCAGGTACCTTTATACCAGTATATTTTGACAATGATGAAGATGAGTCAACTATTGCATATAGTACTCCTATAGATGTATCGCTAAATCCTTCAGGATCAGGCAGCGGTTCAGGTTCCGACAGCGGATCTGGAAGAGTTGATGATGAAAATATCATGTTCTCCGTGAATATCCAGAAAGGTGATGACGGTACACCGACGCTTGTAAAGGAATTCTCAGAATCAGAATTAGAAGCAATGCTGACTACTGGTGTCTTCCCATATCTTTATGCAAAGAATGGCTGGAGTGCTATCGTTGCTACAGAGATGGTAACTCTTGATGATTTATTTACTGAAGCGGGTATAAAGAATCATTGGAAGAAGGGCTCTTATCTCAAATTCAATTGCACTGACGGCGAATATGGAAAATCATATCCTACATATGAAAATATCCAGACGATGAAATATTTCTTCGATGCAGATGGTCAGCCGACTGAAGTGCCTGCAGGTATGGCTATTACATGGAATTCAGGTTCAATAGGTCAGGATTATTCAGATCTTACATGGGACAATATAAATGAATTCTCAAAAAGTGCATATAGGACAAAGAATTGCAGACTTGTATTTGGTATAACAGAAAAGCAATATAAAATGGAAGATGGATATGCGCCTGCAGGTGCCAGAAGCCCTTCAAATGTAATATCCATGACGCTTGTATATGATGGTGAAGCTCCAGAAGGAACACAAGGAGTTGAACATAAGACAGATACAACCAACCCAGATGCTGCAAATCCAGATACAACTAACCCAGACGACACACCTTATGGTGAAACTCCATTCACTGACATCTCCACACATTGGGGCAAGGATGCTATCCAATATGTATACAAAAATAATATCATGAATGGTGTATCTGATGTATTATTTAATCCAAATGGTACACTTAATCGTGCGATGCTGGCAACTATACTCTATCGTGATGCAGGAAGTCCTGAGACAAATGCACAAACTGTCTTCACAGACGTTCCTGAAGATAGTTGGTACTACAAGGCTGTATGCTGGGCATCCGCAAATGGAATAGTAAATGGAACATCAGCTGACAAATTTGCACCTCTAAATAGTATCACGCGTGAACAGATTGCTGCTATGCTTTATAGATATGCGAAATTTAAAAATTGTGATGTATCAGCATCTGCAGATCTCTCGAGCTATACAGACAGCAATCAGATCTCTGCATATGCAGTGGAAGCTATGAAATGGGCGAATGCGGAAAGCTTTATAACAGGCAGAACTGAGACGACACTTGCTGCTAGGGGCGAAGCAACTCGTGCAGAAATGGCTACTATCATCGAGCGCTTCAACAAAAGATTTGAACCTGGCGCAAATGAAGATGCGGCATAAAAATACAAAAATTCAATAAATATTATTGATATTTGTGGGGAATGGCTTTGCCATTCCCCTTTTTGTGGTGTATACTATAGACGATATGCTCAAAATCAAATGGGCAGCAGAGCGCGGATAAGCTCACGTAATCAGCGCGGCATGCAGTTTGCCTGCTTAGTGCAGCACGCAGTTTACCTGCTTGGCGCGGGCACACAGCTTGTAATGGCGCTGTATTATAAAGGATTCGGCAGACCATATATGAAGTCTGCTAAAAATTTTGCATAGAAAATATTACTTTAAGATATTAATTCGGGGGATTATAATAAATGATCACAGTAACAAACGTAAGTGTAAATTTCAGCGGTCAGCCGCTTTTTAAAGATGTAGATCTCAAGTTTAATCCAGGCAACTGCTATGGTATTATCGGGGCAAATGGCGCGGGGAAGACTACATTTTTAAGAGTTCTCTCAGGAGACCTTGAGCCTTCTACAGGAACTGTAAGTTATCCGCCTGAGATGCGTATGTCTGTTCTTAAGCAGGATCACTTCGCATATGAAGAATATACTGTTTTAGACACTATTATCATGGGAAATGCACGCCTTTATGAAATTATGAAGGAAAAGGATGCTCTTTATGCTAAGGAAGATTTTACTGACGAGGATGGCATCCGTGCTTCTGAGCTTGAAGGCGAATTTGCGGAGCTAGACGGATGGGAAGCAGACTCAAATGCAAGCCGTCTTATTCAGGGGCTTGGTCTTTCACAGGACATTCTTTATAATCAGATGTCTACTCTCACAGCAAAGGAAAAGGTAAAGGTGCTCCTCGCACAGGCTCTTTTTGGGAATCCAGAAATCATCTTGCTGGATGAGCCTACGAACCACCTTGATATCGGTGCAATCGAGTGGCTCGAGGACTTTCTGCTTGACTGCCCGTCACTTGTCATCGTAGTATCACACGACAGACATTTCCTAAATACTGTATGCACAAATATTGTAGATGTAGACTATGGTAAGATTACTATGTATGTCGGCAATTATGAATTTTGGTATCAGTCAAGTCAGCTGATGCAGAAGATGATCAAGGATCAGAACAAGAGAAGAGAAGACAAGATAAAGGAGCTGCAGTCATTTGTACAGCGTTTCTCCGCAAACAAATCAAAGTCAAAGCAGGCTACTGCCAGAAGAAAGCTCCTTGACAAGCTCTCAGTAGAAGAGATGCCGGCATCATCACGCCGCTATCCATTTGTAGGATTTACTATGGACAGAGAAGCAGGAAAAGAGCTTCTCACAGTCGAAAATCTCAGCAAGACTATCGACGGGGTAAAGATTTTAAACAATATTTCATTTAGATTAAATAAAGGTGATAAGGTTGCATTTGTAGGGGAAAATGAGCTTGCAAATACGATATTCTTTAAAATAATCACAGGTGAGATGGAGCCTGACGAGGGCTCATATAAGTGGGGGACTACTACAAGTCAGTCATATTTTCCTCTTGACAACAGTGCATTTTTCGATGGCATTGATCTCAATCTTGTTCAGTGGCTCAGCCAGTATACAGAAGAAACTACAGAGACCTTCATGAGAAGCTTCCTAGGAAGAATGCTTTTCTCAGGTGATGATGTATATAAAGCTGTAAAAGTTCTCTCAGGTGGTGAGAAGGTGAGATGTATGCTTTCTAGAATGATGCTTTTTGGGGCAAATATACTCATTCTCGACCAGCCTACAAACCATCTTGATCTGGAATCTATTACTGCAGTAAACAATGGTCTCATCGACTTTAAGGGCAATGTCCTTTTCGCGTCACATGACCATGAGTTCATAAATACCATAGCAAATCGCATCATGGAGATAACTCCTGATGGCCTTATAGACAGACTCTCAACATATGACGACTACATCGTGTGGAGAAGAGAAAACCAATAAAATCTTAGGAATCAGAAATACCGAGATACTATAAACCATTTAAAGCTTTTTTGAGATGCAAAGGTAAAAACCCAAAAAAGCTTAAGCCAGAAGGAAAACCGGCTTTCGGGATTCAGCGACTGCTGAAAACTGAAAGCCGGTCTTAAAATGGAAGGAAAATAATTATATATGAAATTTGAAGAATTAAATGTGTCAGGCGAGATACTTAGGGCTGTTTCTGACATGGGATTTGAGGATATGACACCGATTCAGGAAAAGTCTATTCCTGTATTGATGGACGGACATGATGTGATAGGTCAGGCACAGACAGGGACAGGAAAGACATGTGCTTATGGTATCCCTGCAATTGAGATGACAGATCCGCGCTCTAAGAGCCCACAGGTTCTTGTATTGTGTCCGACAAGAGAGCTTGCCTCACAGGTTGCTGAGGAAATGAGAAGACTTACAAAATACACCCAGGGAATAAAGATTTTAGCCATTTATGGCGGCCAAAATATAGAGCATCAGATAATAGCTCTCAAAAAGAAACCTCAGATCATAATCGGGACTCCTGGAAGAATAATGGATCATATGAGAAGACGCACTCTAAAGCTTCAGGATTTGAAGATGCTCGTTCTCGATGAAGCTGACGAGATGCTAAATATGGGCTTTAGAGAGGATATCGATACCATTCTTGCTGATATTCCAAGTGATCGTCAGATTATGCTTTTTTCTGCAACTATGGCAGATGAGATAAAAGCAATTGCCAAAACATACCAAGATGATCCTGTATATATACATATAGAATCAAAGGAACTGACGACAGAGCTTACAGAGCAATGCTTTATAGAGGTTCGTGAGGATTCTAAGCCAGAGCTTTTGTGCAGACTTATAGATGTAAATGGATATAAGCTTAGCCTTGTATTTTGCAATACAAAGCGCAGAGTAGACCAACTCATGTCGATTCTATCAGATCGGGGATATGCGGCTGATGCACTTCACGGAGATATGCTGCAAAAAGAACGTGAACGCGTGATGTATAAATTTCGCCGCGGCATCACTAAGGTGCTTGCAGCTACGGACATAGCGGCAAGAGGCATTGATGTAAGCGGAGTTGAGGCTGTATTTAATTATGACATTCCTGAGGATCCGGAACAATATGTACACAGAATTGGCAGAACTGGAAGAGCGGGAAATGTTGGAAAGGCATATTCATTTGTATTTGGACGCGAGATGTTTAAACTTCGCGATATCATGAGATATACAGGCTCTGAGATCGTTCGCGAGCGACCTCCGATGATAAGCGAAGTGAAGGAAGCCAAGATAAATGCGGCCAAACAAAAAATTGCTGATATGGTAAAAACTGGAATGGGCAAAGACAATATTTCAGTTATAACTGAAATTGAAGAGCTTGTGAGCTCACAGTCTGAAAATTTTACAGAAAGCCAGCCTGAAGCGCTTACGGATTTCCAGCCTGAGAAGCTTACAGAAAGCCAGCCTGAAATCGTCACACGCATAGCGGCTGCTCTTTTTTCACTTGCTTTTGAAGATTTGGAAAATAGATCTTATCAGCTTGCTGACTTTGATGAGGAATATTTTGCATATGATGAACTTGATATGAAGCGTCTGTTTGTAAATGCCGGAAGAAAAGATGATATAAGAGAGAAGGATATTGTAAAGCTTATAGCTTCTCACACTTCACTTCCAGGCAGAATGATAGGTACAATAGAACTTCACGGAAATTTCTCTTTTGTTGATATTCCCGCATCATATTTAGATGAGGTGCTAGACAACATACAGCGCATCATGATAAAAGGCCGCAGCATATCTGTGGAGCTTGCAGAAAAGAAAGGGCATAAGAGCAAAAATCGCGGTTCAAGTGAAAAGCATAGAGAATACCGAAATAAATATAAAGAAAAGAAGCGAAGCAAAGCTGGAGATAGAAGTAGAAGCCAAAGCTGCAGTGATTGGAGTAAAAATGACTTTGACGGAAATGAAAAACACGGTGGCAGGAATAAGAGCACTAAGAGTGGAAAATTAAAAAAGAGCGATAACAACAATTCAAATGCCCAAATTGGGAGAAATAAGTTCATGTCAAATGCTCAAAGAGAGGCTGGGGGACGGCAGGATGGTTTCAAATCGAGTCAGCATAAGCATTATAGCGGACGAAGTGCCAAGAGAAGAAACAAGGGCAAGAGAAGGTAGAGAAGGTAGACAAGATAGAGAAGGTAGAGAAGGCAGAGAAGGTAGAGAAGGTAGAGAAGGCAGAGAAGGTAGAGAAGGCAGAGAAGGTAGAGAAGGTAGAGAAGGTAGACAAGATAGAGAAGGTAGAGACGGTAGAGAAGGCAGAAAAGGTAGAGAAGGCAGAGAAGGCAGAGAAGGCAGAGAAGGCAGAGAAGGTAGAAAAGAATAGAGAAAAGTTGGAGGAGCTAAGGAAAAAAACAGGAGAAAACAAAATGATAAGTGTAAAAAATAAAGATCCACGATATATGCTCAGTGGTTCATTATGGGATAAAATATTATTATTTGCAATCCCTCTTGCAGCAGGTAATGTTGTTCAGCAGTTGTTTAACTCTGCGGATGTAGCTGTGGTGGGAAGATTTGCCGGAAGTGATTCACTTGCTGCCGTAGGTTCAACATCTTCAATTATAAATCTGATGCTAAATCTTCTTGTAGGTCTTTCAATTGGCTCAAATGTTGTCATTTCAAATGCTATAGGCAAGAAAGATGACAAGAAGGCAAACGATACGGTTCATACTGCATTTTTGACTGCACTCATAAGTGGGATTGTTATCATGATAATAGGCATAATTTTGGCGGTACCTGTTCTAAGACTTATTTCTACGCCTGATGAGATAATAGACAAGGCCACACTTTACCTTAGAATTTATTTTCTTGGTCTGCCATTTATCGCAATTTACAATTTTGAAGCATCTATTTTAAGAAGCATTGGTGATACAGTAAGGCCGCTTATAATTCTAATAGCTGCAGGGATTACAAATGTAATATTAAATTTGTTCTTTGTGATCGTCTGCAGGCTAGACGTGGCAGGTGTCGCAATAGCGACGACTATTTCAAATATTATCAGTTCGCTAAGTCTGATGTTTATGCTTAGTCATGAGAAAGGTGTCCTAAAGCTTCAGTTTAAAAAGCTAAAAATAGACAAGAATATACTTTTAGAGATTGTAAAGATAGGTATTCCTGCAGGTGTACAGGGAATGGTATTTTCATTCTCTAATGTCTGCATACAGTCAGGTCTGAATAAGCTCGGGACAAAGGTTATTTCGGCCTCTGCAGCAGCACTGAATTTTGAATATTATGCATTTTTCGTTTTAAATAGCTTCACACAGGCATGCATGACTTTTGTGGGACAAAATTATGGTGCGAAAAATTGGCAAAGATGCAGAAAAGTCGTTCGCACAAGTTTGATTCTTGATATCTCCATAAC
>CAVJDC010000008.1:18620-29564 GCA_963648085.1 Anaerovoracaceae bacterium | reverse complement strand
TTATCACAGGTGATGCGGAAGGGCTTTGGGCTCTTACCATTAGGCTGTTATCACAGGTGATGCGGAAGGGCTTTGGGCTCTTACCATTAGGCTGTTATCACAAACAATCAAAAAGGCTGTGGCATTGACGGTTGCTTTCCGTTAATGCCACAGCTTTATTTATCCACTTAAAATATCTGATTTTCTCAATTTACTCCCACAATCACAAGCACATAAAAGATGTTGGAACTGCTTTAACTCTTGACATTAATTTACTTAATCCTTCTCAAAATAGCTTCTATAACTTCCTCCACAGTGAGATTTTCAGATTCTATAGTAATGTCAGCCCATTTTTCATAGAAAGGCTTTCTATAATTGTAAAGATCCTCGAGAGTCTCGCCCGGCTTCATGGCAATACCTCTTGTATGAATGTTTTTAAGTCTCTGCTTAATAACATACAAAGGAAGCTGAATGTAAACTACAGTTCCGGTTTCTTTCAGATGCTCCATGCCCTTTTCACTATATACAGCACTTCCCCCTGTTGCAATTACAGTATTGTCAAAGTCAACTGACAGTAGTGCATTCTCCTCAGCCTTCAGAAATTCATCCATCCCTCTTTTGTTTATAATATTTTGAAGCTTTGTCTTTTCTCTCTCTTGAATAATAATATCAGTGTCGACGAAAGACATAGATGTGGTCTTTGCAAGAATTACTCCTATGCTGCTCTTTCCGCATGCCGGCATACCTATAAGAATAATATTTTTCATAATGAACATCTCCTTATATTTTCGAAATATTTTCAAAGTATCAAAATTTGCACCATATTTTCAGACTAATATTTTGTAATTTATTTGATCCTGTCATTCCACACTGCCAATGCTGCCACTTTGTGTACAAAAAAAACAAATCACCACTGCTCGCATCTTTTCGTGCATGAAACCGAATCACTTCCGCTCGCATCTTTTCGTGCATGAAACCGAATCACTTCCGCTCGCATCTTTTCGTGCATGAAACCGAATCACTTCCGCTCGCATCTTTTCGTGCATGAAACCGAATCACTTCCGCTCGCATCTTTTCGTGCATGAAACCGAATCACTTCCGCTCGCATCTTTTCGTGCAAAAAGCCGGAACATTGCTGTTCCGGCTTTAAATCATAATAAGATTTCCTGTCTTAAAATTTTAATAATTTCTGCAAATGTCAGATATTATTATTCAGCTGATTCTTCTACAGGAGCTTCTTCAGCTGATTCTTCCTCTACAGTTTCTTCTACAGAAGCTTCTTCTGCAGGAGCTTCTTCTGCTACTACTTCTTCTGCAGCTGCTTCTACAGGAGCTTCTTCGTCAGCCGGTGAAATTGTAGCCTTAATACTCAGGCTGATTCTTCTCTTCTCTTCGTCGATGTCGAGAATCTTTGCATTTACAGTCTGACCGATGCTTATCTCGTCAGCAATATTTGCAACTCTCTTGTGAGCAATTTCAGAAATGTGAACGAGTCCATCAAGACCAGGTTCAAGCTCTACAAATGCGCCATATTCCTTAATCTGAACTACCTTGCCTTCTACAACCTGACCAATCTGATAATTTTCATTAATTACAGACCATGGCTCAGGAGTATTCTGCTTGAGACCAAGTGAAATCTTGCCTTTTTCTTCGTTCATAGAAAGAATCTTAACATTAATCTTCTGTCCGATTTCAAGAGCTTCCTTAGGATGTCTGAGCTTACCCCAAGAAATTTCAGAAATGTGAAGGAGACCATCAATGCCGCCTACATCAACAAATGCACCGTAGTCAGTAAATCTCATAACAGTACCTTCAACGATACCATCTACATGCAGAGTAGCCCAGATCTCAGCGATCTTCTTGCTCTTTTCTTCATTGAGATAAGCCTTGTGAGAGAATACTGCCTTATTTCTGTTTCTGTCAACTCTTGTAACCTTAACTTCCAGTTCCTTACCGATAAATTCGTCAGCTTTTTCAACATATCTATCGTTCAACTGTGACATTGGTATAAAGCCTGTCAGTTCCTTGTACGCAGCAATAACTCCGCCCTTTACCTCTCTAATAACCTTAACAACTACTACTTCCTTATTTTCATAAGCAGCTGAGATTTCGTTCCAATGTGCGCTGAGTTCTATCTTCTTGCGAGATAATAGGATATTGCCGTCGCCATCATCAGTCTTTATAACCTTAGCTTCTACGACGTCGCCCATTTTGAACTGAGATTCGATAGTCTCTCCCTCTGGAAGAACCATCTCATCCTTAGGGATGATGCCATCCTTCTTGCAGCCGAGATTGATATAGATTTCACGATCGCTCATCTGGATGACTTCACCTTTTACAATTTCACCGCGCTGCGGCATTTTTAAAGATTTTTCGATTTCTGCCATATAAGCATTCATTTCGTTGGCTTCGTCGATATTTGTGATAATGTCACTCATGTTAGAAATAACCTCCTTAATAATTCGTTCGGGCGTTGATGCACCCGCCGATACTCCTATTTTATTATATTTTTCAATATCTTTCAATGCCAAAAACGATTTATTTTCAATAAATGATGTATTTGTACACAAGTCGGAAGCTATTTCGTATAATTTTTTACTGTTTGAGCTATTTTTTCCTCCAATGACCACCATCATATCAGATTTTTCGGCAACTCGCCTGCATGCACGCTGACGATTTACAGTAGCATTGCATATAGTGCAGCTAATTTCAGCATCAGGCATGAAAACTTTGATTTGATCTGTGCATTTATCCCATATGTCACGATTCAGGGTCGTTTGAGCTACTACAAGTACTCCTTTAGACAGATTGTCATTTTCATTTTCATTTTCAATATTCTTTTTTTGTTCAATATTCTTTTTTTGACGAGCTTTACATATCTCTGCGATTCTCGCAATCTCTTTCTCGTCTTCACTGCCACTTAAGATGAGTGCTCTTTCTTTGCACCATCCATTTATGCCCATAACTTCTGGATGAGCTGCATCTCCTATGATAATGACTTCTCTGCCAGCATTATATGCTGCAGCAGCCTTTTTATGAATAGCCTTCACGTGAGGACATGTGGCGTCTATCAAAACTTTCGCTTTGTCACGAAGACATTCCTCCGTATCTTGTCCTATACCATGAGACCTTATAACTATAATGTCATCAGATGTAACCTCTTCGACGCTCATCCTTATGCCAACGCCTTTTTTTTCCAGATCATTTACAACATCATCATTGTGAATAATCGGCCCAAAGGTGTAGACATGCTTTTCTTCAGTTTTCTCATCAATATGACCATAATATGATGCAGCATCTTCAGTTTTCTTTATAGCTGATTCAACTCCGTAGCAAAATCCTGAAAATTCTGCGACAGTAATTGTCTTTTCTCCTAAAGAAAATACCACATTATCGGCCATCGTTGTCTTTTCCTTTCAGTTTCTTTAAATAATTTGCAAAAGCGGGTTCTCTCCCATTTTCCAAAGGTCTGTAATATTGGACTCCTTCCTCATAAAGATTGTCCGGCAAATATTGCTGTTCGACATATCCGCCATATGAATGCGGATACTTATATGAGCCTATCCCCCTGTCCTTTGCTCCCTTATAATGAGAATCCATAAGATGCCTAGGAACCTCATCTATTTTTGAATGTCTTATGTCATTTATTGCTTCGTCGATTGCTGTTATCACTGAGTTTGATTTAGGACTCGAAGCCATCAAAATGACAGCCTGTGCAAGATTTATCCTGCCTTCAGGAAAGCCTGTCATAAGTGCAGCCTGAACACATGAAGTAACTATGCTAACTGCCTGTGGAAATGCCATTCCTATATCCTCAGAAGCGATGACAAGAAGTCTTCTTCCGATAGTTTGCGGATCTGCACCGCCTTCTATAAGTCTTGCAAGATAATGGACCGCAGCATCAGGATCACTTCCCCTAATAGATTTCTGAAGTGCAGAAAGAAGATTGTATTTGTCTTCTCGCCTATCATAAAATGCAGTTTTTGTCTGCATCGCCTCTCCCACAACTTTTATATCTATCGTTGCTCCGATTTTAATATTTTCAGATATGAAACCAAGCGTGTCGAGTGCTATCCTTGCATCACCATTGCTAAGATCTGCAATCATACGCAATGCGTCATTGTCACATGTGATTTTTAGCTTTTTAAGTCCTCTTTCTTCGTCCTGAAGTGCATTTTCGAGAATTTCGACAATATCCTCTGTTTCAAGTCTGTGAAATTCATAAAGTGCACGTACTCTGCTTATAATAGCATTATTAACTGAAAAATAAGGATTTTCTGTCGTACTTCCTATAAATCTTATGACACCTTCTTCAAGAGCTTTAAGTAAAGCGTCCTGCTGCAGTTTATTCCACCGATGAAGCTCATCCACATATACGTATGTCGTTTTCTGTTCTATTCCATAAAATTTGAATTTTGCTTTCTCTAGAATCTCCTTCAATTCTTTTGTACCTGACGAGGATGCGTTTATCTCGCAAAAGGAGGCATCCATCTCTGCAGCAATTATCCTCGCAAGCGTCGTCTTTCCCGTTCCTGAAGGACCATAAAAAATTGCAGATTCAAATGTCTTATTCTTTATAGAATTGTACAGCAAGGAGCCATTATACATAAAATGCTTCTGCCCTTTGAAATCGCTAAGGCGCGACGGGCGCATCGCTGTAGAAAGAGGTATCATCGATCAAGACCAAACCTTTCTGCAAGGGTATCCCAAAGCTTATCCACAGGCATTCCATCAGCATCACCAATCTGTCCAAAAATTGCTGTCCTAGAGTTGATCATCTCCGCAGCTAAAAGGCATGCTCTTAGCGTGGACAGATCCTCTGCTGACGTTACGATAAAGTTAGCATCCATTCCTTCTTCAAGACCAGCAAAAACTTCAGCCTTCTGAGGAAGACTCATGCAAACAATATTTTCTTCTGGATATCCTGATGCCTTGCATCTTGCAATATTTTCTTCTTTAGGTGGAAGAACAGCAATTACTCTATTTTTCAGTCTTTCATCCTTCACCTTTACAATTTCTTCGACTATGCTCTCGCAGCCTATCATCAAAATTCTGCCGACATTATTTGAAGCAAGTGCAGCAATATCATCAGCTGTATTGCATTTCACGGCTCTCGAATAATCAATCTCAATATTATCCTGAATCTTATAATACTCTAGTCCTAGATGCTCTGCCGTCTCACGAAGCTCATCAGAAGCCTTTTTGCATTGAACCTGCGTGCCGTCTATTATTATTTTAATTCCCACGCGTTCAACCCATTTCTGTACATCTGCCTCTTCCATATGCCTTGACAGCAATGTTATATTTCCAACTATGGTCTGTCTTTTCCCATAATAATCATCTGTCACCACATACATGTCATCGATTTGCTCTGACAGAGCCTCTGTCAAGTCCTTTGCTGACTTCGATCCAGCAAATATCATTATTCTTTCACTAACATTCATAATAACCGTTTTCCTCATATACTTGCAATATTTTACGTCTGCATTAGCATTATTTCCCGTCCGAATTCCAGCTTTCTTTGCTAAGTTGATGACATGTCACTTGATGAAGGCACACTCACCAGTATCACATTAAAAAAGCTTTATGAATCACCATTATTTCTAAATTTTCTTCGAATAATGGACGTAAGTTTGAGATTTGCATCCTGCTCTTCAAGTATATCTTGAACTTCATCAATTTTTCTCTTAACAAACGAGCTATTTGGATTGTATCTCAATACCTTGCGATAATCAGACAATGCCTTCTCATATCTTTCAAGCTTTTCATTTGAAAGACCGCGATATTTATAAGCATTTTCTATAGCATGAATATCCACCTTGCTTGAGTATTCACGAATCACCTTACTGCATGCAGTCACAGCCTCGTCATAACGCTTAAGATGATATAGTGCAATCGCTTTATTTACATACAGATTAAGAAAATTGCTTTTTATCTTGAGTCCCTTTTCTGCTGCAGAAAGTGCTTCTTTATATTTACCCTCCTCATTGCAGCATTTTGTCAAATAGCTGTAAGCCTTGAAGTTATCTGGTTCAAACAATACAACCCTTTTGAAGCATCTTGCGGCATCTGCGTTATTCCTCATGATATTGCAAATGCTTCCTTTGAGCATGTAAGCGTCTGCTTGCGATGGTTTTAGCTCGATAGCAACCTGTATGTAGTCTAAGGCTTCATTATATTCCTTCTTTTCTGCCTTAAACTTGGCCATGCTCATGTAGCTTTGACGATATGAAGGATCAATTTTCATTGCCTTTGCAAAGTAGAATTCTGGATCAGTGCTATATCTTTCGACAAGCTCCTCAAGATTTGCATGAAGGTCGTCATCACTCTCATACTTGCTTATCATGTCTGATATGCTGAAAGAGGACTTCTTTGTTTGGTCAGAAGCTTCTGCTTCTGTATCGTCAGATTTTTCATTTGGCGGTGTAGCTGCGCTGTACGGTTCAGATTTTTCAGGTGCATCAGGATCCTGTTCGCCTTCAATCACCTCTTCTATCGTATCCTCGATATCATACATAGCTACAATATTTCCGAGTATTACAAATGCCTCTGCATCCTCAGGGTGAATCTTGAGTGCTGCGCGCACATCTGCGATGGCCGCATCATCGTCACCATCTTTTTCCAGAAGGACAGCTCTCCTCTTCAATGAAATATAATCGGAAGGATTTAGCTCAATCGCCCTCGAGTAATACTTTTTTGCATTGTGCTTATCACCAATATCAAAACATCTGTCGGCATATGCATAAGCAAACAAATGCCTGTCATTGTCAAGCTCTGCAGCTTTTTTCAGCCATCGAATAGCATTTCTTTCATTTCCTTTTTCAGTCTCTATCATACCCTGAATATAACACAACTCCGCATCCTCAGGATTTTGCTGTATCAGATAACTCATGATAGTATCTGCTGATTTTATATGCCCCAGATTGAGCAAGATCTCTGACTTTAGCTTAAGAAGATCTTCAGATCCTTCGTGTACTGCAAGTCCTGATTCTACAACCTGATATGCTGCATTATATCTTTTGTCATAAACATAGGTGCTGATAGCTTTCTTATAAAATTCAATATTTGAGCTGCCTGCATTCAATGCATTCTCCAAAAGCAATACTGCCTCGCTTTGATTTTTCTTCAAATGATTGATATATGCAAGTCCCACATATCCATCCACATCATAAACACGTATTTCTTGCTCGTCTAGATCTTTTTTAAGCTCCAACAGTTCCTCATCTCTTCCGAGATCATATAAAAGTGCAGCTATAAGTCCATATGCCTCTGATGAATCTTCATCTCTTTCGGCAGCTGATCTATACATGTCGAGTGCTTTTTCATCATCATGCTTAGATTGCAGAATGATTCCACACAAAGTTCTTATGCCGACGGTATTCTCATCCTCTAAAAGTGCCTCCTGCATGAGCCTGAGTGCATCGGTAAAATTTCCCGTAGTGATTTCACATCTTGCCTTTAGAGCCTTTAGCTCAGCTGACATTCTATGTTCACTTATGCCTGATAGTGATTTTATACATTCATTTATAAGGCCTGCATTGAAATATATTTCAGGAAGCAGCTTTGCATCTATGCCGTTTTTTTTGTCTGAATCAGTAATTTTGCAATCAATATCATAAATAATATCGGCTACATGATCACTCATCTGAGGCTCTTCCTTTAGTTCCCTAAAAAGATCTCTCGCCTCTGCATCACGATCCATCGTATACAGAATAAATGCTTTGTGAAATTTTATTTCGGGTGCATTTTCATATGATCCACTATTTTTCTTAAAATAGTAAAAAGCTTCACTTTTTCTGCCGTTCATAAGAAAATCGTCAGCGTCATCAAGTATTTTCTGTATTTCACTATTTATATTCATGCTAGGATCATCGTCTTTGATGAGAATATGCATTTTACTGCTCTCCAGTTTTTTACGCTCTTCAGACAATTTTTCTATGACTTCAGAATTCTTGTCCTTTTTTGCGATAATATATTGTTTTGGAGTCATTGCATATACATCATCTGGATTATTCTTAAGTGCCCAATCATAATAAAATAGCGCATCATCTTGATTTCCCTGTGCCTCAAGGACCATACCCTTAAGCACCTGAGCTCCAGGAATATCATTGCCAAAATCCAGCAAGATATCAGCCAAGTATTCTGCTGATTCAAGGTCACCATTCTTTATAAAAATCCTTCCAAGAGGAAGATAAACCTCAAATTTGCTATAATCAGCCGCAATGATTCTTTGATAGATTTCGCATGCTGACTTTTCGTCATTTTTATCAAGGAAAGTCTCAGCATCTTTTATGCTATCCTTAAGTTCATCCTCAGAAATAGTCATATAATTTACTTCGCTGCCGAGCTCATAGCTTAGCTTTACAAGCTTAGAATATAGCTTCCTGTCTATTACTGAACCATTTGCGGAAAGCTCAGCTGCCTTTTGATATGAATCAAGAGCCTTTGCATTCATTTTTTTAAATGCAAGAATGTCGCCATATAATTCATATGCTTCAGCCGGAGCATACATGCCTTCTGTAAGCCTCTGCAGAATCTTCTCAGCGTTTGACACATCATACATCCTAAAAGATAACTTTGCCTTCATCATTTCGATGTCTGGATGACCAATTATAATCTTCTCTGCTGCAGCCAATTTTTTCCCTGCAAGGTAAAATTGATCTTTGTCTATATATTTTTCAGCCTCTGCTGCACAACGCATGAATTTTTCGATTTTTTTACCTTCTAAATTATACGGAAGAAGCGAGTATCTTACATTGTTTTTTTGTGATATTTTTTCTAATGCCTTGCGGACAACGGCTCCTGTATACACTTCGACCATTCTTGCTGGTTTATTTCTTATATCAGCCGTGACAAGTAATGCCTTAGCAGCTGATGGCGGAAGCGCCTTATTCTCTAAAACATAATCTATAGCAGTTCGTCTGGTTTCTTCAGGATTGATAAGGAGAGCATCTTTCACCGCCTTCTCCCATTCTGCGGGAGTATTTCTTCTTGAAAAATCCGAAAATATGTCATCAAATGTTTGCTGCAGTTTCACAGCGGTATTAAATCCAACCATATAGTATTTTTCTCCTGTTTTCTGCACAATTTTAGAAAAATGCTTTTCTCGTAAATTATATTATACCATTATGAAAAACGTAATACCATAACAAAGTATCTTCTGCTGCATTACAAAAGTATTTCCATCCCCATAGTGAAGCCATCTCTGTATGTAAGCTGCTCTTTTAAAACAAACTACACTGGCACTGTAGTTTTGTAATGTGACGCCAGATTCCACGCTAGTGCCCTCTCAAGCTTACACGATTCGCAGCAAACGTATGTGCCCCGCAGTAAACGTATGTGGCTTATAGCAAATATGCTAATCTAAGACAGAATATTGTCAACAAAATCTAAAAAGCGTTCTTTCATGCTCATAAAAGTATCTGCTTTGCCGTCATAAAACTCATCTGAAATCTCAGATTCTTTTAAAGAAATATCTTCTCGCAAATCAAGCTCGCCATATGAAAGACTTTGATATCTTCGCACCGTTTCCTCCGCTAGATTGATATATCCATATATGCCGCATTCTTCTGACTGAAGCTGCTCTCTGAAGCTTTTTAACAAACTGCCTGTATGAGGAATTCTCGCCATCGAATCTACATCATCTATAAATTTCAAAAGCAGATCCCTCATACTTCTTGTTGTCCTGAATCCCGGCATATATATAAATCTAGGCATATTATCAGTTTCTGAAATAAACATATGCTCTGCTCGGAATGAAATATATTCTGGAAAGATTAGATATTCCTCACATGCTCTCATGTTCATGAGGGCTTCCGATGCAAGCTTTAAGAGGCTCTCCTCATCACGTATATTTTTTGCTGCATATGTTTTTAGCGGAACAAAACCTGTCATCTTATAATATATATCTATATCCTGTCCGTTTCTTACAGCATGCATAGGAAGAAATCCTGAACAATGATTTTCTAGAATGACATTGTTTTCAAAATCGCTTACAGCAGCTCTGGCAAATTTCATATGAAGCCTTCTTTCGCCACATCTCTGTCTGTAGGAGTCGCTCCCAAATACAATCTTGTCCCCATGCACACTCTCATTTCTAAACGAATTTCCGTATTTTTTTCTATCATCCTCTTCTCTTACAGAGTTCTTTTCTTCGTCAAATCCTATTAACAAATCTGAAGTAAAGTCAGATTTTGAGTCTGTCTTTTTTCTACTTTTCTTTGATTTTTTTTCTTTAGAAAAACTCATATTTCCCCCTAAGTTACCCTCCGCAAACGCTGCATCCGCAATATCCCTTCTTCACTGCATCATCATGATCCATCTCGATTGTATATTTTGTCACGGAACTGCATTCTGAGCTGTGGTAACATGCTCCATATTTAAATACATAGACCGTCTGTCCGTACGAAGCTCCGCCTTTCATACACAGCGGACATGGTGCATACTCGTCAAATACAGAGTTTCCTGCAGATTTTGCTATTGCATAGGAATTCACATATCTGCAGCTCTCGCTGTGATATTTTTCTCCTGAATCTGGAAATACATATACAACATCTCCACTCTCATCCTTTTTCATTCTTTCAAACGAAAAGACCTCTGAACTAAAATCCTCGCCATCCCATGAGCGATAATATACAGTATTTTTTAGAAGGAGCTCGTTCACAGGACCTGCAGGAAGCCCAAGCTTCATGCAATATTCCGTATCTGCACACATCAAATGTGTATATCCAAATTTGCTCATACCTGAAGTGAACGTCTTAACTTTCATTTTTGAAGAATCAATTCCTCTTTGATTTAGTCCATCCGACACACGCCCCGAAAAAGTTCCAGCGCCTGCTATATTTACAGCTATCGAGGAAATATCGCTATTTAGTCCTTTTGCAGCACTCGAAGCTGCATAAGATGTTATTGACGCATTTTTTATTTCATCTGATAAACACTCATAAACTGAAACTTGTAAAAAAG